>NZ_JAVKEW010000037.1:0-16991 GCF_040226375.1 Coleofasciculus sp. G2-EDA-02
ATACTCATTAGCTTCCTTTAGGAGTTTAATCAGTCTTTCTTTCTGCTCTTGAGACAGATGATTTTTAGCTGGCATATCCTGGCGACCGCGCTCTTTACCTTGTCTTTATATTATACAATTAAGCTGCGTAGCAGCTTATCACAAACGTATAAATGAATCGGCTCGTTCCGGTAAAAGATGACGCTTCTAAAGGCTACTTTGAAAAGCCTTCCGCTGCGACGCTCGTCGAACGGCTACTGGCGGATAAGCGCAGCGAACACACTAAAAAAGCCTATGCCAAAGACCTAAAGGATTTCTTTCGGACGACAACCGGACGGGAACCGACAGCGCAGATGGTTACCGCTTTCTTGGGCTTGGAACGGGCTGAGGCAAAAAGCGTTGTTTTGGACTATAAGGCTAAGTTGATCGAACGGGGTTTGTCTGAAGCAACGGTGAATCGCCGCTTATCGGCGCTCCGGGCGCTGGTACGCTATGCCTATGAAGCGGGGCAGTGCGATTGGACGCTTAGTGTCCGGAATGAAAAAGTCAAACCCTACCGAGACACGACAGGAATCAGTCGCGAGGCTTATCGGAAAGTGCTGCTGGTTCCCAATCGGGAAACGCTCAAGGGAAAAAGGGATTTTGCCCTGCTACGATTGTTATGGGACAATGCCTTGCGCCGGGGTGAGATATCTTGTGCTGATATAAAACATTTTGACTCAGAAGCCAGAACCTTGAAAATCTACGGCAAGGGAAAGGGGACGCAAGTAGAAGTTGTGGACTTAAGCCGACCGGCAACGGCTGCCTTACTCGACTGGCTTGTGGAGCGTGGGGAAACGAACCCCGATGCACCGCTATTTGTTGCCCTCGACCGTGCCAATGAAGGGCATCGTTTAACCGGTTCTGCGATCGCGTGGATTGTAAAAGAGACTTGTAGTGCGGCGGGGATAACCAAACCGATGAGTCCGCACCGGATTAGGCACTCCAGCATTACAGCGGCACTGGATGCTACTGATGGGAACGTGCGAAAGGTGCAAAAGCTGAGTCGTCACACCCAATTGGATACGTTAATGATTTACGATGATAACCGCCAGAAGTGGCAGTTGGAGATTACAGACCTGCTAGCTGAGATGGTGTGAAGAGGTTGGACGAGAGCGCAAACTTTGTCAGCCTAGGTGTTGGCTCATCACCAATTCTATACAAGGAACTATCGGTGGAGCGGTTGGTAAGTGCGCTCCAAGTGGCTGTTAGCGATGAAGCTATGCGTTTCCGTGCGATCGCTCTCAGACAGAATAAGCGTTACAGCAGAAGAATGCGGCAAGCTTATCATTTCAGCCGTGGCAATAGAGATGGGGTACACCGACACTTCGGAAATCCGTTATAGGTACTCCTGGGGAAGAAAACGAACACATAGAGGTCAATCAGTATTTAATGTGTGCCAATCTCTCCAACTGTCCTACCAAGGGTCAAGTCACCACTACTCTAAACCCAGGTTTTTAATCACAACTGGGTAGACTTTCCAGGAAACTGGTCACAACAAGCCTCATGACAACACAGATTTCGGCAAAACTCAGGGTAATCGAAACGCTCTTGCCTTATGAACGACACAAGTGAAATCCCTCAAACCAGAACCTCTCGCTCACTATTGGCGGCAGCGATTCAATGTTTTCCTGCCGCACTAGTCATCCTCCGCTTTTTCATGGGACCGTTACTATTACTCAATGCGCTTGATGGCAACACAGATGCCTGGTTCATTGTTGGATTTGTGGCAGCGTTTCTCTCAGATATCTTTGATGGTGTCATCGCACGTCGTCTCGGTGTTAGTACAGCTTCCCTGAGAAGGGCTGATAGTTGGGCGGATGTCTGCCTGTATATTTGCATTGGAATCAGTGCCTTTTTGGTGCATTCTGATGTGGTTATCGCTTTCTCTCATGGGTTGAGTGCGGTAGTGGGCATTCAATTGATTTGGTGGGTCGTGAATTTAGCCAAATACGGTCAACCTGCCAGCTATCATACTTATTCAGCAAAAACCTGGGGAGTCAGTCTGTTTGTTGCCACGATCGCTCTGTTCGGTTTTGGTTATGGAGGATTGACGCTGAATCTTGCGATCGCAGTGGGCATTATTCACACGGTGGAAGAAATTGCGATGACGTTAATCCTTCCTCAGTGGACTCATGATGTATTGAATATCGTTCATGCACTGAGGCTGCGCCAATCTTACTGACAAGCATTTGCCACGTCATTTCCTGACCTGCCCGTAAGGGCACAAGTCCGAATTCAGTAAATGGCACTTCATCGGGAACGCGCCAGGTCGTTCTGCCCAAAGTAATCTGTTCAGTATTGCGCGGGAGTTGATAAAAATCTGGCCCATAGAAGCTGGCGAAAGCTTCAAGTTTATCGAGTGCATCAACGCTCTCAAAAGCTTCTGCGTATAACTCCATCGCGTGCAGAGCCGAATAACAACCCGCGCAGCCACAGGAACTTTCTTTGCCATTGCGAGGATGGGGGGCGCTATCGGTGCCAAGAAAAAACTTAGGATTGCCAGAGGTTGCTGCTTGCAAAAGAGCCAGGCGATGCTCCTCACGTTTCAAAATTGGCAGGCAATAAAAATGGGGGCGAATACCACCTTGAAATAGGATATTGCGGTTAAATAACAAATGTTGTGGCGTAATCGTTGCAGCGATGTTGTTCGCAGACAGGACATACTGCACAGCATCTGAGGTGGTAACGTGCTCAAGCACCACGCGTAGGTTAGGAAATCGCTGCTTGAGGGGGATCAAATGTCGCTCGATAAATACCTTCTCGCGATCGAACATATCAACATCTTGATCGGTCACTTCCCCGTGCAGTAGTAAAGGCATGTCTACCTGCTGCATCACTTCAAAGACGCGATCGCACTTACGAATGTCCGTCACCCCGAAGTCTGAATTGGTCGTTGCACCGACTGGGTAGTACTTTACCGCTTTGACAAACTGGGATTCTTTAGCCCGGATAATTTCTTCGGGGCTGGTGTTGTCGGTGAGGTAGAGCGTCATCAGTGGCTCAAACTGTTTGCCAGCCGGAATCGCTGCGAGGATGCGATCACGATAAGCCGCAGCATCAGCTACCGAGCGTACTGGGGGCTTCAAGTTCGGCATGATGATAGCGCGGGCAAACTGCCGCACCGTATGGGGCAGAACCGCTTTCAGTGCCGCACCATCGCGTAGGTGCAGATGCCAGTCGTCAGGTCGGGTAATCGTAAGCTCTTGCATCTTTTCATCATAAAACATATAGAGCAGGAGCCGAATCAATCTTATGCTGATATGTTCTGTTTGGATAATTGTGTTTTCTACATAAGCAAAGACTACTATAGGTGCAATGCTTTTGCACGAAGAATCGAGGATTATAACATTATAGTGATTACGAATGCATATCCTGTTTTAATGAAAAATAAGTTTGATGACAAATATTTCTCAAACATTATATGTATTGGCTTTATTAACGAAAAATCTATTTCAGATGCTTATGTTGATCTCCATCTTGAATCAGGCACTTGGGGGCAAACCCATCGTGTCACTCAAGGCACGGACAAAAGCAGCTTCATCTTGGGAAAAAGAGCATCCAGGTGTTTTACTCAACAAGCGTATCGAACGAGTCCTCTCGCACGGCAAGCACCTAGTCGGCTTAATTGAAGGTGGTTACTATTTCCATTCCCACCTAATGATGTGGGGAAGTTGGGCAGTTTTAGACAATCCACCCCAAGAAATAGATCGCCGTGAGCGATCGCGTATTGTCGTACTTTGGAACTAAGGTATTTTAGCTCCTTGTATTCTCCTTCTAACAGCGCGTTGTCTAAAAGAAGTGGGGGAGGCGAGGGGTAGATTCTTATTTCTTCGCTTTCCAAGTGCCGCCATAGACATAGAACGGGTTGTTTTGACTTACACTATCCCAGCAACGGCGACAAATAAAGCTCCATTGAGCCGACTCGTCATATTTTACCCGGTAGAGTATCGGCTTCAGTTGCTGGCAAAGCGTACACGGTTTTTGACGCGATCGCACCATCACTCCAATACCCAAACTCCTTGTCAGAACCCATCAGGAACCTTTCTGATTTTGAGAGCGAAAGCGTCCAGAAACGAAGTCGCGTCGTTTGATATGTTTAGTTTTGCGCCCAGTTACGCGCTCGCGCCACATCTTGAAGCTAGACGCTTTCATTTGGAGCCGCATTAGGGCAATGACTTGTTTTTCCTGAAGACCAAACTGTTGTTCAATTGCCTCAAAGGGTGTGCGGTCTTCCCACGCCATCTCAATAATGCGATCGATGGTTTCAGAATCGAGGTCGGGGAGATTCATTGCAGTGGAGTCAGAAATACTGTTAAGTACATACTCATAGCCTAACGTATCGAATTCAGGAATCGTCAACCAACCTTCGGGTGTAACATCATCTTTTTGGGCTATCAGGCGTGCAAACCTATCCTCTCCAGTAGCAGGGTTTACGATTAGGCTTGGAGGCTGCCTCTGTTCCACTAGGAGATACTATATGGACGAGAATGAACAACGGCTGATCAATTCATGGAACAATAATGCTTCGTCTTGGACACGGGTGATTCGTAATCAGCAAATTGAAAGCCGGGTTCTTGTCACAAACTCAGCCATATTGGAAACAGTAATTGAGCTTAACCCGAAAACATTCTTGGATGTGGGATGCGGTGAAGGGTGGTTGTGTCGTGAATTCAATTCCAAGGGAATTGAAGGGTGGGGAGTCGATGCCTCTGCCGAACTCATTGAGGCAGCGCAGCACGAGGGTGATACGAGATTTCTTGTATCTTTATATTCCGACCTGACTTCGCATAGATTCGGTGATACGAGCCATTTTTCTTGCCTGATCTGTAACTTCTCGATTCTTGGACAACGCGATCTTGCTTATATTGCCTCTGCTGGACTGTGCCTGTTAGAAGAACACGGCAAAATCATTATCCAAACACTTCACCCTACAATCGCCTGCGGCGATGCCGCCTATGTTCCGGGATGGCGGGAGACTGCTTGGCAAGGAATTGGAGATGAGACGTTTCATCCTGCTCCCTGGTACTTCCGAACCATTGAATCATGGATAGAGGAGTTCCATGCCCGGAATTACCGATTACTGAAATTACGAGAACCGTGCCATCCAGCAACCAACAAACTTATCTCAATTATTTTTGTCTTTGAGCGACAGTAAGGTCGTTAAAGACTGCGAGCTACTCCCATTAGAGAGTTTTCAATATTAGTCAGGTAGGTATATCTTGCACTCGCCATAATTCTAAGCTCTTATCTTGGAATTGACCGCCGCCATCACTGCATCGCTCATTGAGAAGTTGTAACGGTTTTGGAAAGTAAAATGGCGGCTTCTCAAGGTTTAGTAAGCGCCAATCACCCGTTGTAATATCCTCGTTTTCGGAGCAGTCGGGAAAAGTAGTTGTAAGCAGGTAAGCTATACCACTTATTTTGATATTATTGAGAGTGCGATGGATATCTGCAAAAGAAAAATGCACCAGGCAATCTCGGCACAACAAAAACTCTGCTGTCGGTAGCACATCAACGGTTAAATCTAGTGTTATAAACTGACGATGCTGGCTACCGTACCGTAGTAGCCAGCGATCGCAAGACGACCCGAACTGATAACAACATCCAGGAAATTTTTCCTGGATGTTGGCTCTCCCGTACTTAGAGTGAGAAACCCCCTTAAACTAAACATCACGTAGGTTAGTTACCAGGATCGCGCTTATTTTCGATGCCATCAAGACCAATCGCAATTAGTGCAGCAGGTAGGAGATAAGGATTAGCGGCACCGTCAGCGAGTCGTAACTCGAAGCGACCGGGTTCAGGAATGCGGATCGTATGGGTCCCGCATTTCTCACAAAAGGCGCGAGAATCACAGTCAGTGTGAGAAGAATTGTTATTGCCATATCCAGTTCTTGTCCCTATCAAGAGATTTTAGCGATCGCGCACTCAAGAATTCAAGCCATTCCCAATACGAGTTAAGTTTTTAGCTCTTCTTCCCTCAAATAGAGGGAAGACTGTGATAAAAGCAGCTCTTCGACAAGAGCGTGAGCGCTACTTCTATTCAACGATATTTAATTTTTGCCTTTTTTAGTGCAATTCCAGAGCGCCCCCGCACGGTCATAGAATCGGCACTACAAAATTGCTTTCATGAATAGTTTATTAAAAAGCCGTGCAACCTGGGGTAAGTGTTATCTCAAACAAGTTTATAGTTTTTGTCAATAAATTTATTGAATAGACTTAAATTTCAGCTAACGCTGATAGGGGGTTGAAATCGAGCGGAATAAACCTGATTGCTATGATTCAAACACTTGTTCAATCCAATTTTACCCTAACCTATCAGCAAAACAAAGCTCTGAAACAGCTTGCTGAATTTCTAGAGAGTTCAAAACGGATATTTGGACTATTTGGATATGCCGGGACGGGAAAATCGACCCTCGTCAATCTAGTTGCAGAACAATTAGTAAGTGCTGGAAAAAGAGTTGTATTCACAGCTCCAACTAATAAAGCTGTGGGAGTCCTGCGGCGGATGGCTGCTGAAAAGGGAGTTAGAGGAGTGGACTTTATGACCATCCATCAGCTCCTGGGATTAGCTCCGGTGAAACAGGGACAAAAGAAAATCCTCAAACAAGTTTCTTCTTCGCTGCTCCATATGTACGACACCATCTTTCTAGATGAGTGCAGCATGGTTACAGCCGAACTGTGGAGCATCATTCAAGAAAGAATCACTAGCACTTTGCTTATAGGCAGCAACCGACAACTTATTGTTATGGGTGACCCAGCCCAATTACCGCCTGTGAACGACGAGATCAATGAAAAAAGGTCTCAATCTTTCAACGTACCTGACAAAGCGGTTTTAACAGAGGTAGTCAGGCAAGGAACGGGGAGTCCGTTGTTGGAGTTCGTGACGGCTTGCCGAACAGCGGTCAAAAGTAAAAAGGTATTCAACCCCTTCTCGAAGTTTAGCTCAGATAAGAAGAATGGGGCATTCATAATTAGAGAACAAACTCTGTTAAAATATGCTTTAAAGAAGTTCTCTTCAACCTTTAGCCAAGACCCTGACTGCTTCCGTATACTTTGCTACACTAACGAGCGGGTCGCTTACTGGAACAGCAAGATCCGAGCTAAAATCTACGGGAAAAACGCTCCTAGATTTGTCATTGGAGAAAGACTGATTAGTAAAGCTCCTGTCATTGCTCCCGATGGAAAAACCATTGTCCTACCAACTTCAACAGAAGTTGAAATTGTTGAATTTGAAGAAGATAGATACTCTGGGTACAAAGCTTGGAATCTCAAGGTAAAGACTGATGAGGACGATAACCCAGGGAATCTTCGTCAACTCTATATCCTTCATGAAGATGATGCTCAACGATTCAAGCAAGACAATGCCAGACTTCTACGAAATGCTAAGAGTAATCCCAGCCTTTGGAAGGCATGGTACAACCACTGCGAAATTTTTGCAGATATGCGTAATTGTTGGGCGATTACCGTCCACAATTCTCAGGGTTCTACATTCACAGAAGTTGGAATTGATAGCCCAGATATCTCCAAAAAAGTAGCGAAAAAGCTGCTATACTTAGCTCAACGTCTTCCTAGTAAAAAAGCTCAGTTGATCAAAGAATACCGGGACAGCATTCGAGAATGCAATCAACTTTTTTATGTCAGCTCTAGTCGAGCGAGAAACCGAGTTTTTGTTATTCGCTAATATCCATGTACGCAGGGAATAAAGTCCTTTCCCAATCGTTATTCCCTATTGGTGGGATTGAACCTGAAGAGTTTGTCGTTATGGCGATCGCTCCTTTGTAGGAGAGGCGATCGTACACAAATAAACGGTACTGTATCAAGACATAAAAAACGCCTGTAACTGGTATAATGATTTACCCACCACTTAAATTCCCACGCCAGCCAGTAATCATCTAACTGGCTCCACTGATTCAGACAGGGACGGGGTAGTTCGCGATTGCCTTCGGCACAAGCGAAGCTTATCGCTCTCGATTTCTGACTTGATGGAAGCGTCTGGGGCGAGAACTTTCCAAGCGTACAAGCCAGCCGCACCCCCTCGGCTGCACTAAACCCACTCATCAGCGCTCACTAATAACTGCCTTCTCAGTTTGGATTTTTCTCTTGACTTAGGAGAGTCATCGAGCGCTCGTAATCCAACCCTCAAGGCGATCGCTCGGTAGGTTAATACTCCGAAAATCGCAGGTTGCACCGGGGCGATCGCAGCAATAAGCTACTGTACATTTAACGCGATCGCCTTTAGTGCTGGACGCTTTCCCCAATCGCACAAACTGCACTCAACGCTCCTGCTGCTGATCAGATGGCGGGGGCTGTTTTTGTATCTGCTCATGATGCTCTCTAACAGCTTTTTCCAAAAGGAATGCTGCCAAGCTGCTAATGGAGCGACGTTCCTGGTTGGCCCACTCTTCAAGTAGGTCATAGATTCCATCGGCTAGATAAGTGGCTAAACGTTTAGTCATTGGAGATTTAGAAGTTTCTCGTCTAAGCCGATCATCATTCAAATGTGCTGTATCTAGGCTGTTCAGGGAAAAATGGCTCATATACAGCACGTATCCGTGCTGCTTAAGTGCTAAATTTAAAAAACCGAAAGCCAGCGGCAAAGTTTCCTAGGCTCTCCGCTGGCTTCTGGCTCCCCGATATAAGGAGACTCTAACAATGGTAAAACCTGTGAGCAGCCAGTGCGATGCCACAGGCGGTTCGCTATGCGATGATTGCGCCGCCTACTGTCAAGCTTCTCAACGAGCAATAACAACCCGCTCCTTCAACATTCTTACTTGGGAGCAAAGCGTAGAACCTCTCACCGAGGAGTCAGTCACATGACCAATCCTCGTCCCCTCGGCGAGCGAGAACGTACCCTAATAGAACTCTACGCCAACTGCCGACTAGAACTTGAACCCCGAAGGTTCTATTCCAAATGGGATGTCGATTACCAGATGATCGCCAAGATTTGTTCCCGCTCCCCTTCCACCGTGCGGCGCTGGTTTAGGAGAGGTCAAAATTACCGCGCTCCCACAAGCTGCGATTTGCACCATCTCGCCCTAATGGACTTCCTGCTAGAGCATTTTGAAGAGATTCCTGCTGCACTCTTCAATCTACTCTGCCCTCCCAGTTAAGGAACAGGAAATCAAGAGCTAGAAAACTCATTCACATAACTAAATTTTTGTCAACCTTTTTTAAGTATCCATCGTACCCCTCTAAGCCAATCATCCTCGCTTAGGGTAACTACAACGCACTCATTTTTCTACCCATTGAGTACCAAGACCAATGAAACATACCGAATGGTTGCGCCTCAAAGCTGAAGGCGAAAACATTTGTTCAATTCTCAGACAACAGGGTTATCAATGCATCAAACAAACCCGCCGCCTCTCCTGGAAAATCACGACTGAAGGTTTATGCTACGTTCTCACCTGGCTACCTGCTCCGGTGGGAAATTGGAGCATTCTACCCAACGACCATTCCCCAGCACACAAACAACTCGTGTTAGTTGTGAAAAATGCTCTGACTCAACGAAAAAAAGCTCCGACTTCTCAACCAATCTCCAGTGAAGACCTTCACCGTCCTTGGACAATCGTGCGGATTTTACCCAATGCTCAGTGCCACATAGTGGCGCGTTTCTTCAACCGTCAAGATGCCCATGACCACGAGAGAGTTTTGCAGCGGTTCATAGCAGGGGCGAACTTTGAGATAGTCTTTGACCCTCCAGAGGAAAAAGAACTTGATGACCAAGCCTGACACTTAAGTAGGGGCTGCTGCAGGGAGTCTTGTGGTGGAGAGAGGCAATAGGGAACAGGCAACAGGCAACAGTAAACATGTCCTAACCTGCCTTGGTAAGGCTATACAAGCCATAAATTATCAATAAAGTTTCCATAAAACTGCTTATATTTCCTTTAAAGCAAGTAAATATGGCAACTTTATTGTTTTTTATAGGCAGCTAGCGCTGCCCCAGCCTGACAGCTATTTTAACAAGAGAAGATGCCCACTAAAACCCGCCCTGGTACAACAAAGAGTCGAGTTAAAGAGAACAGCTCCTCCAAAACAAAAACCAAGGCTGATACCCGGTCTGCGAAAACGGAATCTCTAACTGAGGAGAAGCCCAAAATAGAAACAAAATCAAAGCCTTCATCTCAGAGCAACATCGACAGTTCAACTCCTCTTTTATCCACAGGGATACAACTAATCTGCACTCAAGATAATTTAGCAACTCATCTCGATTTAGTCAGCCATGCTGTACCGCGTCAACCCACACATCCCGTGTTAGGAAATGTTCTTTTGGTTGCTTGCTCAAAAAACCAGCAAGTTAAACTTAGCGTTTTTGATATGAACTTAGGTATTCAAACATCATTTGAGGCTAAGGTTAAAGCGTCTGGTGCAATCACTATTCCGGTCGGACTTCTCAGCAATATTGTTGGGAAACTTTCTCCCGGAGATATTACTCTAGTCAACCACACGCCTCTGAATACTGAGGACAATGAAGACAATATCCCAGACAAAGCAGAAGAAAGTCATAACCCAATTGCCACACTAATCGCCACGACTGGGCGCTATCAAGTTCGGGGACTACCAACTGAGGAATTCCCCGCCATTCCTGAAGTCAACCCAACGCAAAGGATTCATATACCCGTTGAAGCCTTAAAAGAAGGGCTTAAAGGAACATTATTTGCTACAACCACAGATGAAACTAAGCGCGTTCTAACAGGTGTTCACTTCAAGATAGACCAAGAGACTATCGAATTTGCCGCTACAGACGGACATCGGTTAGCCGTCATCACTACTTCGCTTCAAGGTGTTAAAAGGAAGAAAGAAGCGGATAGTACAGAGTCTTTAGAGTTTACAGTACCCGCAAAATCGCTTGTCGAACTTGAGCGAATCTTGTCGAGTAGGACATCTGTTGATCCGGTAGAATTATCCTATGAAGAGTCCAAGGCTATTGTGGAGTTTGGCTGGGGAGCGCAAAGGCTTGTGACGCGCTGTTTGGAAGGTGCCTACCCAGCCTACCCAGAGTTACTAAAACAGGACTTTAAACATCAGGTGACGCTGGAAAAAGCCCCTTTAGTTAAGGCTTTAGAACGAATTGCCGTATTGGCAGACAAGAAAGAAAAGACTGTTAACCTTCGTCTAAACAGCGAATATCAACAAGTTTATTTGTCGCTATTCAGGGAGTTTGGAAACGGCAAGGAAGAAATGACTGCCTGCATTAACTCCGACAGCAATATGTCGATTTCATTTAACATCAAATACTTTCTTGAAGGAGTTAAATCCATTTCTAGTTCCGAAATCCAAATGCAGCTCGACCAACGCGACAGCCCTACTATTTTAGTTCCGTTTGGAAACCGAGACAAGCCCCATATCCTAACGGATGCCAAGTACTTGTTAATGCCAATCTTCAAGAAATAATCTGGCTTGTTGAATCGGCACGCACTCCAGAAGCAGCTATATCATCTCCGCTTCTACTAAGTTTTCGTGACTACAAGTAGTCTTATGGCAATGGCTACAAGCCTTGAATCATTGGGTTAGAGTCTTTTGAAGGTGTGAGTTAATCACTAGCCCTCTTTCATGAAAACTTTCCACCCAAATTTTATACACGGTAAACCAATCATGTACGCAGCATTACCTCAAAAATATCGTCCTCGTCTATTCTCAGAATTAGCCGGACAAGACTACCTGGAAAGAACACTTTCTAATGCAGTCAAAGCCAACAAAATAGCTCCAGCTTACCTGTTTGCTGGTGAACGAGGAACTGGCAAAACTTCAACGGCTCGCATTTTTGCTAAATCACTCAACTGCATGGCTACAGACAAACCAACAGTTACGCCGTGCGGGAAATGTCAGTCCTGCCGCTCAATCGAAAAGGGGAGCAGTTTAGACGTTGCTGAAATTGATGCTGCTTCTCATAACGGAGTAGAAGATGCTCGCACCTTAATAGAACGAGCACACTTTGCACCCGCTATGAGTCGCTATCGAATTTTCATTTTGGATGAAGTTCATTGTTTAAGTTTCCAGGCGTTTAACGCTCTGCTAAAGTGCCTCGAAGAACCGCCAGTTAATGTAATTTTCATTCTGTGTACGACAGAGCAACATAAAGTCCTAGCGACAATCAGCAGCAGATGCCAAGTTTTCCATTTTAGAGTACTATCTATTAAGGCAATAGTGAAGCAGCTAACGATGATTGCTGAGAAAGAGTCGATTGCTATTACCAAAGACGCTAAGATAGCAATCGCACGCGCCGCAGAAGGCGGACTCAGGGATGCTTTGCAGTTACTCGACCAGTTAAGCCTATTAGGAGAAGAGATTACTAGTTCCCACGTTCTGGAACTGTCAGGACGGGTATCGGAGTCTGACTTGGTAACAATTTTAAAATCTATCCGCATCGGCGATACCCTAAAGCTGCTGCAATTATCCCGCGAACTGATTGATAGTGGGAAAACGCCAAAAGTGTTGCTGATGTCACTGCTTGCGTGCTATCGAGACTTATTGCTGGTAACAAATGTGCCCGATAGTTCGCACTTACTAGCTAGCGGTATTTCCCACTCGAAGCTGTTTGAAATTGCCGCGACTTGGGATTACAATGCAATTAGCGCTGGTCTCGAACAGCTACGTGCCTCGGAATGGCAACTTAGTAAAAGTGTGCAACCGAGTTTGTGGCTAGAAGTCTGTTTACTGGGGTTGGTACAGGAGACTACAGAGAACACTAATGCCACCAACGGAAATGGAAAGATAGGGTATCGTAATCAGGGTGATTCCTCTAGCCAACATCTAATTTTTGGTTCCTCAAGGTCACGTCAATCTCAAAGAATAGAACAACAGGGTCAACGAACAGTAATTTGGGAAAAAGTGCTATCAAGCACTTCTGAGAAAAATCGTGTTTTGCTCTCCGTCGCTTCTTTAGTGGAATTGAAAGGCAAAAAAGCTGTATTAGCTGTGCCTGCTCAATACCTGGATAAGTTCAATCGGAACGTGGCTAAGCTACAGAAAATGCTTTTTGTAGCGACGAGTGTTAACTATCAAGTGTCTATTCAGGAGAGCAAGTGATGATTAGTCTGCTCGTTGGCGATGACTTTCATGCCATTAACAAAAAGCTCGCCGCTTTTAAAAGAAGTCTTGACCATGCCTGGATAAATTTCAACTACCATCGGTTCAAGTCTTCAGCCTTAGATGAGGCTATTGATTGTGCTTTGACTCCTGCATTGGGGATGAGAAAGGCGAAGTTAGTAGTGGTAGAAGAATGCAACTTTAAACAGTTTACTGAAGAAATGATGCAAATTCTTCAGTTGCTCCCTCAAGTGCCCCAACAAACCCATTTGGTGTTCCTAGCACCAGCAATTGATAAGCGGCTGAAGGTCTCGAAATTTCTGCTCTCCCAAGGGAAACTGTTTGAGTTCGATTTAATACCACCTTGGAGAACTGATTTAATTGCCCAATCGATAAGAACTCAGGGGAGAACGATGGGTTTGTCGCTTGAGAAAAACATTGTCGAGTACCTAGCGGGTGCGATTGGTAATGATTCAGCGCGTGCCGAATCGGAACTCAAAAAACTGGCAAGTTACAGCAATGGCACGAAGCTTAATCTTAAAGAAGTGCGATCGCTCGTTCCTTCAACGACTCAGAACAGTCTTCAGTTAGCTGAGGCTATCCGAGAAAATAATTGTAAACGAGCGGTTAAATTGCTGCAAGGCTTGCTTGAAAAAGAAACGTTTCCGTTAGCAATTTGTGCAACGCTAATTACTCAATTTAGAACTTGGATGTGGGTGAAGGCGGCGCTCGTTGGTGGGGTCAGGCAAGATGCTGAGATTGCTAAAATCTGCGAAATTTCTAATCCTAAACGAGTGTATTTCCTGAAAAGGGAAGTAGCGTCTATACCTCTAAAGTCTCTAACTCAAGCGGTATCCCTGTTACTCGATTTAGAGGCTTCCCTCAAATGTGGACGGAAAGGGGATTCTATGCTAGTTGAAATCCTGGCGATTAATAGACTTTTTGCTGACGATAAAGTTAGTTGAGGTTACATGATGGACAGCAATGGCGCTCTGTGGTACACCAGGAATGTGATTCATTCGCTATTTTGGAAAGAAAAGGGGGCATTAAAGAAGCTCAACTCAAAGCGTTAGAAAAAAACTCCATGTGGCTAAAGTTTGGCGTTAGTGTAAATAAAACTTTGGTTTCTATTGAAGATTTTCCCAAAGGCAAAACCAATCTAACTTGTCTGTACTGTGGCGGAGGACTGACAGCAACGAAGGGCAGAATTAAGGAACATCATTTTGCTCACACAGCAAGTACCTACCGTCCTGTTGCTCATCGGCTGGCTTATCGGAAATTTCCCGCTCTTCCACTCTATGAAAACTTTAATATTCAGTTATCCGGCAAAGAGATGGAAGAGCTAAAAGTATTTTGGAAAAACTACGGAGTGAGGAATGAAGGGATTTTTGTCAAGCCTTCTTTGAGATTAATTTTGTCTAAGCTACTAGCTTGGAACGAACGTGGATTCTATGAATTTACAGATTTGGGTAAAATTCCTGTTGGAGCGCTATCACTAGAACGTTTCCATGAAGTACAGGAGCCATTACTCTTGGAGAAGCTATTGCAACTCCAAGGGGCAGTGGAAGGAGCCAGACTCATAAAGTCTAAGCATTTAGCTGAAGAAATTGCGGATTTGAGGATATATTGCGCTCAATTAAGACGCATTTTAGAAAACAATTTGTACGTTCTGGAAGTCAAAGTACTTTAAATTTGATGATGTTGGTTCGGTGTTGAGCGAGTTGCGTCAGATGAAACCCAAAGCTTTGACTCCGGTAGAGGCAGATATTTTGGCATAAAAACTTGGTTAAATTCCTCCTTCAGGAACTGGACAAATTGCCCAATCAGACGGGGAGGGTTTGGGGAAGAGAGGTTTTATCCTCCCTCTATCCAAGGAGTACTATCGTTGAGGGCTATTATTGGGTCTAGTTGTCACAAGCGATTTACCTGACTCAGACTCAGGGGGAGGATAGTGCTTGATCAGTATTCTCTCTACTTCATTGCTGATTTTGCGATCGCCTTTTTCAGCAGCGAGTTTAATTCGCTCTAGCAAATCCTCATCCAGCGACAGCGTTATCCGTTTCCTTGCCATTCTTATCCCTTGGGAACACCAATCTTATCATACCCGTATGATAAGTATGAAAAGTATGAGGAGTATGCTATCTTGACGGTATTAAAGACAGCCAGCTTTTTGATGGTGGAAGCGACCTGTCGATACAACAGTCCACGCTGCTAAAAGTCCTGAAACGGCGTCCTTACAAGAGCAGTACTGGCTCGACTCGTAAGCAGCCTGATGGGAATGAGTAAGCGAGGAGACAAAGCCCCCATCCCCAAATAAACAACCAGGGCTATCAAAATGAAGGACAACGAAACAAAGTTGCTGGCAGTCAGCGACGAAATTCAGTATGTCAGGCTTGACATACTCAAACCACATCCTCGCAATGAGGAAGTCTATGGCAACTCTGACAGTATTACCGATTTGGTCGAGTCCATCAGACTCAAAGGCTATGTCCAGCCGCTATTGGTTAAAACAGATGGTACGATTATCAGCGGGCATCGACGTTGGCGAACCCTTACTGCGTTGGGATGGGAGAAAGCCCCAGTCAAAGTCTGCCACTTCGAGACAGAAGAAGATGAGCTGTTTGTCTTAGTCGCAGAGAACCGCCACCGCCACCAAACACCCGTGCAGAGAATCCGCGAAGGAATAACAGTGGAACCTATAGCCCGAAAGCTAAGGAATAGCCACGCTGCCCAAAAAGCTTACCGCGTCGCTAACGACTCAGGCGAACTACAGCCGTCCGATAATCAGGGACAGCCAATGGAAAATTTTCCATTGAACACGCTTGACCTGGGTTTGACGGAAAGTAAGATGGAACTGACGGAAAATATCGTCGCGGCGATAGTCGGCTTGGGGTGCGGCAGAAACTACAGGAAAGGGCGTACCGCCGTCAAAGCTGCCGATGACTTGAAAAAAGATTGTCCACAACTGGCTTCGTTGTGGTTAGATATCATCAATGAGCGTAGTATAGACGCTGGATACCAGATTGCCAAGATGCCGGAGGATAAACGGAGGGTTACTCTGGAAGCGATCGCATCGGGAGCAGCGAAGACTCTTAAACAAGCCAAAGCGTTAAGCAAAGCCAATTCGCGGAAATCCTCATCCGCCGAGGGAGTAAAGGACAACAGCAATGGTAGTGAGGGGGTTAGGGATAATAGCGATCGCAATTTGGAAGGTGAAACCAACACGGAAAACGCATCGGGAACAGGCGTATCAACGGACGGTCTAACAACTGAAAAGTGCGTTACTCAGAACAGTGTAGGGTCTTGGGTTGTTGTCAAAATTCCTTTCATTCCTAAAGATAAAATCCCTGAAAGGAAGTGGAACGGGTTTTGGGGCAGAATTACCGAAGTGGGGACGACTATCAAAGTTAATCTGGGGTCAGAGGTCGTTTCACTACTCCAATCGGATATTGAGCTAATAGAGAACCCAACACCGAGTTTTTGTCAAGTCGCTGAGCGGATTTTAAGGCTGCAAAGCTTCGATACGGTGCATGAGTTTGGAAAAGTTATTTTGAATAGGATGCAGCAAGCATTCTCTTGGGATGCAGCAGCGCTGGCTTATTTAGATGCTGTTGAACAGATTGAATTGGCACGCCGAGCCATAGAACGGGCTTTATAGCAATGCTCTGGTATGAACTGTAATCCCTGACAGGTCATGTGTGACAGTTGGAGGGCGATCGCGTCTCAACTGTCACATACAAAAAAAAGTTGGGGATTTTTCCCCAGCCTAGCGGCGCATGAATACTCAAATATCCCCTGGAATTGGGTCGGGTAAGGTTTGAGAGTCACCTCTGTTCCCTCCCCTAAGAACCGGACATGAGACTTTCGCACTCATCCGGCTCAAGCCTTACTTCAAGCAAGTTTAACTTGGTTTTATGTATCTGCCTATGACACGCGCCGTGTAG
>NZ_JAVKEW010000038.1:0-2022 GCF_040226375.1 Coleofasciculus sp. G2-EDA-02
TCTCAGAGCACTGGGAAACAGTGTATCCATATCCTCACCCTCAACTAAGACATCACCACTGAGTTGCACCAACTCCGAGGCATTGATAACTAAATTCCCGCTATTACCTATACCCCTAGCATCTGTTGTAATTACTGCCCCATCCCTGAGTTGTAAAACAGGCGTTGTAATTGTCACATCTCCTCCGTCTCCACTTCCGAAGCTACTTGTAAAAAAGCCACTACCCAAGCTACTGGCTTCTACCAATTCTGAAGCATTGACTATCAAGTTACCGCCTTTGCCAGCACCAAAAGAACCGGAGAAAATACCAGAAATGTCTGTTAGACTGATTTGCTTGCCCCACAGTTGAATATCACCCCCAGATTCACCAGCCGTAGTTACAAAAGCGCTATTAGTTAAGGATATAGCGGTTTGCGACTTGGTAGAATACAATTGAAGGAGTGAATTAGCCCAGACAATTGTCCAAAAAAGCGGATTATAGCACTACGCACACACGTTAGGACATTTATTGAAGGCAACATCCACGCAATCACTTTCAGGCCTCAAATTCATCCCACCGTTGCTTCATCCAATTCTTGAGTACAAACCACCAGCGTTCAATGCCCTATCTCACAGTAATCATAAGGATAATCTTCTCGGTTATCTATTCCTGCTTCATCTATATAAGTAGTCGGACTGGCATAAAACGGCAAGGTAATTAAGTTTTGTAATCCTTGTCGGGCATCGGTTGTGGAGAAAGGCAATCTGGAGGAAAGGGGGGTGCGATCGCGCCGGAGGAATCATAAAGCCAAAACCCTTGTCAGAACTTCATTGTCCGCTACATGCAATTGATTCGCGATCGCGCCGGAGGAATCATAAAACCAAAACCCTTGTCAGAACTTCATTGTCCGCTACGTGTAATTGATTCACGATCGCGCCGGATGAATCATGAAGCCAAAACTCTTGTCAGAACTTCATTGTCCGCTACGGCTGTGGTCAGCTAGCCGACCTACGTCGTAACTTATCCAGGTTTTACCGAAAATAACAACAATGAGTAAACCAATTTTTTATATCTTTAATACTGATTAAATCTATAGCATTACTGATACCTTGTTCAATAGTATCTCGATTATAACTTACCCAAGAGCGCAAATATTCTTTCAGCTTAGACCAATAGTTTTCAATCGGATTAAAATCGGGTGAATAAGGAGCTAAATAAATCACTTTTGCCCCAGTGGCTTCAATCATTTCCTGAACTCCCTTTACCTGATGAGATGAAAGATTATCCATTACGACTACAGCTCCCGGCCACAGACGAGGTACTAATATCTTTTCCACAAAAGTCCGAAATACACTACCATCAGTACCCCCATCAACTGTCATACCTCCAAGGAACCCCGAAAGCGTGATTGCACCAATCAATGTTAAATTTTTCCCTTTTCGATAAGGTCTGTATCCATAAGCACGAACTCCAATAGGCGCACGAGCGTGGCTCCGGGTTAGGGCTGTATTCATGCCTGTCTCATCGATAAAAATTAAATCTTTTGGGTTAACTTCTTTGACTTCATTCCAATATTCTACTCGCAAATTTTGCACCCGCTCACTTTGGGCTTGAGTGGCATAAAGCGTTTTTTTTTCTTGTCCATTTTCGTTTCTGTAGAAATCGGCACAAGCTACTACAACTGACAATAACTTTCGTTCTTTGATATATATTTTCTTTCAATTCTGCTAAAGTGGCATCATTATTTTCCCTAACTAATTCTTCAACTAGACTCTCATATTTAGTTAGTTGAGCTTCAAACCCTCGTCCTCCTGAAGCTGGTTCAATGTTTCCCGTTTCTCTGTATCGTTTCAGCAGCCTTTGCACAAAGCTCAGACTAACTTTAAACCGCTTGGCTATCTCTCTTTGAGAGTCTTCTTGATTTGAGACGGCTTCCACAACTTTTTGTCGCAAGTCAATTGAGTAGGCTTTCATCTGTCCCTGTCATTAAGCACACTACTTCACTCCTTCAATTGTATTCTACCAAGTCGCAAACCGCTATA
>NZ_JAVKEW010000039.1:0-18247 GCF_040226375.1 Coleofasciculus sp. G2-EDA-02
CAGGAATTACGCACAAAACGAGCAGTACGAATCATCTCATCCAAGATGGCGTACTGCTCGCTTGTTCCCCGTAGTTTTGCCTCGAATACTAGCATGGTGACTTCAAATCTATGTCACACATTCTAACATAGGATGCAGGGCAAGTAAAAAGCTAGCACATCGAGTACTAGCTTTTTACTTGGGGGAGTCCATGTATCCCCACCCTACTCCACTTCGTTCCGCTGAGGATGGGGTTCTATAGCTCCCCCTCTCCCCCCACGTTTCGATAGGAAACTCTTAACTTTGACATTAATGTGATCAACCCATACCCTGTGATCTATTCCCACACCGGATGAACCCTGATGAATGCCATCACTGTACTATTTTTAATTAGTGGATTTGTTTTATTGATTGTCGGAGCAGAGATTCTGGTACGGGGAGCATCGAAATTAGCCGTATCTGCTGGACTTTCACCCCTAGTCGTCGGATTAACGGTTGTGGCTTATGGCACCAGCGCTCCGGAATTAGCTGTATCTGTACAGTCTAGCTATGCTGGACAAGCCGATATTGCCATTGGTAATGTCGTGGGTAGCAATATTGCCAATATTTTGTTAATTCTGGGTGCTTGCGCCGCCGCTGCTCCGTTGATTGTCTCGCGACAGTTGGTGCGACTGGATGCGCCCCTAATGACTGGAATATCGTTAATGGTATGGTTAATGGGGTGGGACGGTAAACTCGGTCGAGGGGATGGGATTTTCCTGGTTATGGGAGCGATCGCTTATACCCTATTTACCCTCTACCAAGGACGTCAAGAAAGTCAGTCCCAGGAATTATCTCCGGAAAACAGTAATCGCGTCTCTCGCCGAGGGATCTATCAGATTTTACTCAACCTAGGACTAATTATTGGCGGTGTAGGGCTTTTGGTGCTCGGATCAAACTACCTAATCAAAGGATCTGTAAATGTCGCCCAGACGCTTGGGGTAAGTCAATTGATTATTGGCTTAACCATTGTTGCCGTTGGCACTTCACTACCAGAAATTGCCACGTCAGTTGTTGCCGCGATTCGAGGTGAACGGGATATTGCGGTTGGTAATGCAGTTGGCAGTAATATTTTTAATCTCCTGTTAGTGTTGGGAGTGTGTGGTATCCTTACGCCTGATGGTATAGCGGTATCAATACCTGCTTTAACGTTTGATATTCCTGTCATGATTGCTGTAGCCGTTGCTTGCCTGCCAATTTTCTTTACAGGTTATCGGATTGATCGGTGGGAGGGGATTCTGTTTCTGGCGTACTACGTCGCTTATACGCTGTATTTGTTTCTTAATGCAACAGAACATGATGCGTTGGCAGAATTTAGCGCGATCATGCTCTTGTTTGTCATGCCGTTGACTCTAATAACATTGGTTATTCTGGCGGTTCGTTCCTTCCGCAAAAATTGAATTGTTATAAACTTTTGTAGAGGACTTTACAGAGGTGTTGATAGGTAGAATCTCCCAACCTGTTCAACTTAATGTTTACAGCCAAGGTAAAGGCTTTCCGATTCTCTGCCTCCATGGTCATCCGGGATCGGGTCGTTGTATGTCGGTTTTTACCGACCATCTATCTCAACGATTCCAAACCCTGTCTCCTGACTTGCGAGGATATGGTCGCAGTCGTACCTTAGAAGCGTTTCAGATGAGTGATCACCTGATAGATTTGGAGGATTTGCTTAACCGCTTCGATATCCATCGTTGTTTGGTACTCGGTTGGTCTTTGGGTGGGATTCTCGCCATGGAATTAGCGCTAAGTCTACCTGAGAGAGTTAGTGGTTTAATTTTAGTCGCCACAGCCGCACGACCTAGAGGAAACCATCCTGCGATCGCGTGGCAGGATAATCTCTATACAGGGATCGCCTCTGTGTTAAATCGCGTCTCTCCAGGATGGCGGTGGAACATTGAAACCTTTGGGGTGCGATCGCTCTATCGCTATCTCATCCAAAACCATAGTGCAACAGCTTACCAGTATTTGGCACAGGCAGCCTTCTCTGCTTATCTTCAAACCTCTAGGGTGGCAACTGGTGCCCTCAATCAAGCATTAAAAGCTGGATACAATAGACTGGCTGACCTAGAAAAAATTCAATGTCCCTGTCTAGTATTAGCGGGAGAAGCCGATCGCCATATCACCGCTACATCGAGTCAAGAAACGGCTCAACACCTACGAAAATCTCAGTGGCGTTGCTATCCTCATACAGCTCACCTGTTTCCTTGGGAAATTCCCAATCAGGTACTCAGTGATATTGATAACTGGATTGAACGTCACCGATATGATTTTGCTAACATTTGCTAACAATGCACTCTAAAAGACAAGCTCTCAGAGAGGGGATATCTCCCAAAGCCCGTAGGAAAATCCCACGAGCGCCATTGATGTCCCTGTCCATCCGAAATCCATCACCACCAACAATGACCTTCTTTCCACCAAGATTAGAAATGATTTCACCTGTCCAGCTTACGGTTTTGCTGGTGTAGGCTTCATTACAATCAAGTACGACTTTGCTAGTCTCAAACTAATTTGATAAGGGATGATCAAACCACCAGTGATCATCGTCCAGTATTGGACCGCCCAGTCGGGGAGTTCAGGAGTGCGATCGCTCAAAATCTCAACCTCAATAGCCAAACCGAATCCTCCAATCCCAGCATCTCAATTTTCCTGGTTTCGCGGCTTCTCCACACCTGACTTGATTGCTCCTTGATAAATTCTTTGTGCGCTTGCCGAGGGGATTAGTGATTCTAGATATCGAAAAGTCATGCACATTTTTCCACCTATTGTTGTAATTCCCACGATCATGGGTTCATGCCTTAACCCCGTTACAGTAAAGTAAAGTTTCTGTAACTCTAATCCCCCTTGTTGAATAGGAATTTCTAAGCGTCCTAGATTCGTGATTGTGATATGTGAGTTCACCAGTTCTTTCCCATACTGGCGTACCGTAATTGTATTAGGATTTGTCGAGAGAAACAATTTGGCTTTTGAGCTAACCGAAAATATGGCTCTCCCGTACTTAGAGTTATAATAAAGTCTTATGAATGAAGCTAACGTCCCACAGTGTCATGCTTGTAGGTTGGGTTGATAATGTTACCCAACTAATCCAGCTTAAAAGCTAGGTTTTCCTCAAATCAAGCCAATCGCCACACACATAAGTAAAATTTATCACACCATGTACGGGAGAGCCACCGATTTTCCCTAGGGCTAATGACAAGAATAAAAAAAGCAAATACTTATATTTAGGAAAAGCCGGAAGTGAGGCTCATATTGATGCTGTGGAGAAAGTAACAAGAAGGGGACTTATCGACGAATTGGAAAGAGTTATTAATTCTCTCCAGGAAAGTTATTTAGATGTTTGTTTTGGGGGAGAAACAGAGCCGAATCTCTGTGGGGAAAATGAGGGAGTTAAAGACGAGTAAAACTTTTCGGTCATAGTCAAATTAATTCCTCTTAATTAAGTTTAATGCACATTTGCGTAACTATTACGCAAATGCAGTTTTTTTGTCCAAAGTCCAAAGGCAAGCAAAGGGGGCAGTTTTTGCGATCGCATCTACCAACGGCTTTTGACCACACCCGGACTTGAGGAGGGTAGGCATTGCCCACCCTACACCCAGTTTTGTTCTGTGAACTTTCCGTCAGACGATGAAGACGCTGGAGTCGAACGTAATGCCCACCACTCCGGTTAGAGTGATTTGGTTAGTGCCATCCAAATCGATGAGCGTATTAGAACCCTCATCAGTGATACTTGGCGAGGTACTGCCAAAAACGAAGCCATAGTCTGTCAGGTCAATGAAATCTTGACCAAGGGTGAAATCCCCAATTACGTCAATACCAGAGTCTTGAGCAAAGACAAAGATGTCATCGCCGATACCGCCAGTGAGGGTATCATTACCGTAGCCTCCCATCAACGAGTCATTACCTGCGCCGCCAACTATGTAATCATCACCCTCTAAGCTACTGAGGGTGTCATTGCCATCCCCACCTTCGAGGAGATTGTTGCCGCCATCGCCAGTGAGGGTGTCATCATACTTGGAACCATACAGGTTTTCAATGTTGACTAAGACATCCCCTTCACTATCACCACCTGTGCCTGTGCCAGTTTCTAAAGAAACGTTGACAGCACTGCTGGAGTGGTGATAGCCAGCCGTGTCAATCCCTTCTCCACCGTCGAGGAAATCACTGCCAGCGCCACCCGTGAGTCCATCATTGCCACTGCCACCGAGCAGGGTGTCATTATCTTCGCCTCCATTGAGTCCATCATTACCATCCCCGCCATCAAGGGTATCATCGCCCTCGTGACTCCAGAGGATATCATCACCCTCCTCACCATAGAGAGTGTCATTGCCTTTGAACCCGTGTAATCGGTCATTTCCAGCTTGACCATACAGTATGTCATTGCCATCTAAACCTTGGAGGAGATTGTTACCACTATCGCCAGTGAGGGTATCATCATGGCTGGAGCCATCAATATTCTCAATGTTGATAAATACATCCCCATTAGCATCGCCAGCCGTGCCGCCAGTTGCCAGGGAAGCGTTGACACCTGCTTTTGCTTCTCGGTAAGAGGCGGTATCAATGCCTTCTCCTCCGTCAAGGAAATCACCGCCACCAAAACCTCGGAGTGTATTATTGTTGCGATCGCCGATGAGAATATCATCTTGCTGGGAGCCGTCCAGGTTCTCAATGTTAGTTAGGACATCTCCTTCGGCGTCGCCACCAGAGCCAAAGCCACTGGCTAGAGAGACGTTGACACCCGTGTTTGAGCCTTGATAAGCGGCAGTATCGATGCCGTCTTCACCGTCAAGGTAATCAGCGTCCGCACCGCCATTAAGGAAATCATTGTCACTGCCACCAAATAGGGTGTCTTTGCCCTCTCCCCCTTGAAGCTGGTCTTTGCCTTCGCCGCCTACGAGGATGTCATCGCCATTGTCGCCATTAAGGGTATCGTCTCCCGACTCACCGAATAGGGTGTCGTTATCCTTGCCTCCATAGAGAGTATCATGACCCTCCCCGCCTTGGAGTTCGTCATTGCCCTCCTCTCCGTAGACTGTGTCATCGCCATTGTCACCTAGCAGTAAATCATCACCCAACTCACCAAATAAGGTGTCGTTATCCTTACCGCCGTAGAGTTTGTCATTACCCTCCCCGCCATAGAGAGTATCATCGCCCTCGTTGCCAGAAACTATGTCATCGCCCTTATCGCCCTTAACAACGTCATTTCCCAACTGACCAAATAAGAGGTCGTTATCCTTACCGCCGTAGAGGGTATCGTTGCCATCCCCGCCTCGCAGTTGGTCTTCCCCCTCTTCACCATAGAGAATGTCATCACCTGCTTCACCTAGAAGGATGTCATTTCCCACATCACCAAGTAGGAGATCATAACCCTCACCTCCCCAGAGAGTGTCGTCGCCTTCCTCTCCTTTGAGTTCGTCATCGTCGTTGCCACCTAGCAGCTTGTCGTTTCCAGCTCCACCGAATAGGCGATCGTTATCCTTACCGCCGTAGAGAGTATCATTGCCATCCAAGCCATAGAGTTCGTCATTGCCCTGATAGCCCAGAATTGTATTATCAGCGGAACTTCCCTTAAGGGTGTCGGGTTGATCAGTACCCTGAATCGTGTTCGGACTATTAAAGTCAACTGGCCCCGGTAGTTCGGGTTCAGCCGGATTGAGCGGTTCGGGTTCAGTGGGATTTGGCGCTTGGGGTTTAGGTAATTGCGGTGATTCTGTAAAATTGAGGACAATTTGACCGGAGGTTTGGTTCTGTGTACCATTGAATCCATCAACTAGGATTTTGTAGGTAGTACCAGCAATGGCATTAAAGCTAACTTGGCTGGTAATTCCGCCACTGGTATCATTATTGGCGGCAATTAGGGATAAACCCCCAATAGAAGCACCTGTGTAAATACCAAGTAAGGTGTCAAAGTCGCTGCCAGTGGTTGTGAGGGTTACGGTATTCGAGTCTGATGCTGTCCAAGACCACCACACCGATTGACCAACCGCTGAGAAGGGAAGAATTGGCTCATCTAACTCTTTTGTCCCATTTAGATTTAAGCCATTTGTCGTGATGGAAGCACCACTAATTTCCTTAGCTTTAGCAAAGTTATCGTTAGAATGTCGCCAATTCGCTGCATAAATGGCAGTGTTATTGAGCGTTAGGCGGTTATCTGAGACTCCAGCTACTCCAAGGGGTTTGCCATTGTAGGTCAGGTCAGGATTAGACCAATAATTAATACGTGGAATTCCATAATAGATACCATCTGGTCGTTTCTCGTCGTAAGCCATGATGGTGGCAAATTCACGATTTGGGTCTCGATAACCGTAGGAATATTCAAAGGCTGGTGAACTCTCACTCTTGTCTTCTATATTGTGGTCAGCACCTTGGAGATGACCGAGTTCATGAGCAAAAGCGTAAACGCTCAAGGCGGCATCGATTTGGACAACAGTAAAAGCCAAAGGTGCAAACTCATAACCATTCCCGCTTTGGGTAGGATCGCCCATGAGCCGAGCTACACCCCCAAAGTCAAGCTCCGCCGTCAATAGAGTAACCATGTCAGCGGAGTAAATATCGCGCAGTTGATGAACTTCCTCTAGGTAAGAATCTCTAAATGTCAGTCGATCTAAAACTGATTCAGCCTTATCCGACTCGTCGTAAGAAACTTCTGCGCTGTGTACTATCCGTATGCGCTGGTTAACACCGCTATTTACATAGCTTTGGTTCGTTTGCTCTTCTAGTTTGGCAATTAATTCCTTGATTTTCTCCTCACCGCCCGCCGCTTCGAGGGCTGCTGAGGTATAAACCACCATTACATCAATAATCGAGCCGTCATCGACAGCAGAAGTAGAAGTAGTGGTGCTGCCGTTGTAGTAGAAGATTTCAGTGTCATTGCCATCATAGCCCTGCCAGACGATGTTATTGCCGGAAATCTGGGGAGAGTAGTTGTTGTTGTTGTTGTTGTTGGTTA
This sequence comes from Coleofasciculus sp. G2-EDA-02, assembly GCF_040226375.1. Classification (NCBI taxonomy): domain Bacteria; kingdom Bacillati; phylum Cyanobacteriota; class Cyanophyceae; order Coleofasciculales; family Coleofasciculaceae; genus Coleofasciculus; species Coleofasciculus sp. G2-EDA-02. The sequence continues at coordinate 6,962 of NZ_JAVKEW010000039.1, forward strand.
ATTGTTTTAACATTACTGCACATTCCTATTTATCGATAAATACGCTATCAGTGGTGAATCCCTACAGCAGTGGGATATGGGGAAAGTAGGGTGCGATTTGAGAAAGCAAACTACCTAACACCGCAAGCAGGGTTAAAGACCAAGCCAAACGTTTAGTATTCATAGAATTCAAGTGTCCAAAATGGGTTATTAGAGTCTCCAACAGGTTGTGCGATTGCTCTTAAAAAACTTTCTGTTGCTGTTTGTATAACAGCCGTGAAGCGACATCTATTGCACCAAAAGTTAATAAACCTAATGCAGAACCCGGTCAGGAACCTCTTGAGTGGGTTCAGTAACAATCTCTACACTGACATCATCTCCCAAAATCAGATCCGAGTCAGAAGTACCTACAAGATGGTCTGGTAATGCTGTTCCGATGATGTCTGCCATAGATTTTTTTCCTTCGTAAATTCAAAGTTTTGAATGAGATATAAACAAACGAGCTTTGCAAACTTGTGAAATATCGATGGAATTCGCCAAACCTTCGCCACTTTTTACAAAACTTCACATCAAAAGCGAGGAATAGGATTGGTGAGTTGTCTGCCACAAGAGGGATCAAAAAAGATTTGGAAGGCTATCAGCACATTGGAAGCACCGTGGCTGCAACCTCCCCATCGCCACAGATGGAGAACAGGGCGAAAAAAATCTGGTATTCTGCGAAGAATTGCAAATTTAGCCTGATATATATACATGTCGAATGAGATTCACACCAACCTCAGCCAATCAGGTCATGATGAGTTCAACTAACGAATCGACTGTTCACAACTGTTGCGCCAAAGACCAACCCACTCATGCCAAACCGGAGAAAATCACTGATGAAAAGCTCACTCAACTGGTCAAAAAAACCTGTCAGCATCCCCGTGGCAGTATCCAGAGACGCCAAGGCATGACCCAACTGATTCAAGCCATTATCGAATCTGGCAAACTCTGGCGGGAAGATACACCCTATTACGAAGATGCTTTGCAACAGACTTGGCTGTACCTATGCCGCAATCTCTGCCAAGCCAACACAGGAGCGCAATATGACCCAGCAAAAAGCAGCGTTACCACTTGGCTGAATCACTATCTTAGACGACGACTGGAAGATTTTCGCCTCTGGGAACAGCAAGAAAACAAGTGGCGAGTTATTCAACGACCTCTTGAGGATAATAAAACAATTGACCCGACAAACAATCTTCCGGCTCCTCCCGACATTCCCCCCATGCTGGAAGAAACCAGACAATGGCTCGAAACTGACCCAAGCGGAGAATTGCGCCGCATTCATATAAAAGGGCGTCCCGATATAACCTGTCAAGTTTTAATGCTGCGTCGCTTACCTCCTGAAACGAGTTGGGAAACACTTTCAGCGGAATTTAACTGTTCGGCATCCACACTTGCTAACTTTTATCAGCGCCAATGCCTCCAGAGCTTACGCAGATTTGGTGAATCTCAGGGTTATCTATAGCGATTTTTAATCCAATGCCATATACCTAGTTTGAGCGAAAGGATGAGGGTAAATTCTGCGATCGCTGGCGAAACATTAGCAAATTGTACCGATATATACATAGTAAATATTGAAAACAAATTATGGCTAGCAGCACTATGCTTCAAGTAAAACCCTTACCAATGCCCATGACTCGCAGGGCAATCCAAACCGCTATGCAGTTCGCGGCACAGCAAACAAATCCCCAAAAGAAACAACAAGTTTACCTCAATACCCTGGCGGTATGGGCGGTGCATGACTACCTCCAGCTGATGGAGATTGATACTAACCTCAGCAAAAGCGATAGCTTTAACCCGCTTGTCCGCCAATGGGCAGATGTGGCTGACCTCCCAGTGATAGGATTGGGAAAATTAGAATGTCGCCCGGTTCTGGCCTGCCGTAGAGTTGAACAACCGGATGCTTTAAGTTCTCCCATTTGCAGAATTCCCCCAGAAGTGTGGGGCGATCGCATTGGTTATGTGGTGGTAGAGATTGATGAACACACAAAAGAAGCGACAATTCTGGGATTTGCTAAAACTGCCGGGAACGGTGAGTTATTCTTGAACCAGTTGGAATCGGTACATGCCTTATTAGAACACCTAGAATATCTGGCTCAACCCGAAGTGAACCTGAGTCAGTGGCTCAATAATAGTATTGATGCAGGTTGGCAAACACTCGAAGAACTTTTAAGCCCGCATCAGTTGGCGTTTAATTTCAGAAGTGCTACTCAGATAGAAACCTCTCAAACTGAAAATCTACCCCAAGGCGTTAAACGGGGTAAGCTGCTTTGTTTAGGGCAACCGTCAGAGCTTTTTCAGGTAGCTTTGGTGGTGGAGTTGAGTCCAAAAGCTTTTGCGGGAATGGGCATCTGGGTAAAACTATATCCTACTGGTTCTCAAACCCTTCTACCACCAGAACTCCAGCTCATGGTGCTGGATGAGGCGAACATCCCAGTCATGCAAGCCGAGGCTAGAAACACGGAGAATATTCAATTAAGGTTTAGTGGTTCTCCGGGAGAACGTTTCAGTATTAAAGTAGCGATAGGTGAATTCAGCCTTACTGAAGCCTTTGTTATCTGACACCTGTTTACAAGGCATAAGTGACCAAAAGCATTTAAGGTATGAATTATTTCTCAAGAGGCTTAGTGTATGGGGAAGTTAGTTGTCCTGAAACTGGATGGTGATTTTGAGCAGCAGGGGTTCCGAGTCACTTTGGAGATTGGCTTAGAGGGCAAACGTCCGATTATCGAAATTGAAGGTCAACTTCCCCCGGCCCCTGAGTTAGTCACTCACCTCAATCAATGGCAGCAAAACTATCGTAGCCTGGGATTAACGACCCGGATTAAGCCGGAAGAAATTATTTACGGGGGGTCGATTAATCGCTGTCGTCAGTCGGCGCAGCAGTTGCAAGAATGCTTTGGGACTTGGCTTAAATCTGAGCCCTTTCGGGAGATAGATATGCGATTACGGGAACAACTCACCCAAGATGAGCCAATTCGGGTACTCATCCGCACTCAAGACAGCCACCTGCGTAAATTACCCTGGCATCTGTGGAACTTTTTTGAGCGTTACCCTTTAGCTGAACTGGCATTGAGTGCTAAACAGCTTGAACGTCCCCTGCAACAACCTGCCCAGGCAACCCGGAAGGAGAAAGTCAGAATTTTGGCGATTTTGGGTCATAGCGCCAACATTAATATCGATGCCGATCAACAGTTGCTAGAAAATTTACCGAATGCCCAAACCGTTTTTTTAGTCGAACCGCAACATGAAGAGATTAACGACCAACTGTGGGAACAATCGTGGGACATTATCTGTTTTGCCGGACACAGCAAAACTGAGAAAGAAACGGGTCGCATTTATATCAATCCCACCGAGAGTCTGACTGTTAATGAACTGTGGTATGCCCTGAAAAAAGCCTTGAAAAACGGTTTAAAACTGGCAATTTTTAACTCGTGTGACGGGTTGGGATTAGCACGGCAACTGGATGATTTGCAAATTCCGCAAATGATTATCATGCGGGATTTGGTTCCTGATTTGGTGGCGCAGGAGTTTCTGAAGCATTTTCTGGGAGCGTTTGCTGGTGGCAAGTCTTTGTATTTGGCGGCGCGGGAAGCACGAGAACGGTTGCAGGGATTGGAGAGTAAATTTCCCTGTGCCAGTTGGTTGCCTGTGATTTGTCAAAATTTAGCAGAAGTGCCACCGACTTGGAAAGACTTGTCTGTTGAAGACAAACCATGGAATAAGATCTGGAAAATAGTGTTCCAGTTCAAAATAACTATCGCGTTGGGATGCCTTAGTAGCATTCTATTTTTTGGCTTATTCCTTCCCAAAGTTGCTGTTTTTGTCAATGATTTAGGACTTAAAAGCCATGAAAAAGGTCAATTATTGATGGCGCAGCGGTACTACCGCCTAGCTGCCCTACTTAACCCGAATTATGCCGAACCCTATTACAATTTAGGTTGGTTGTGCGATGAAAATCTCAACGAGGCTAACTGTGCTATCCAAGCTTACCAGAATGCGGCGCTACGGGGACTGCCTGAAGCTTCTGCCGAATTAGCCCGTTTACAAATTGTACAGGGAAATTATTCAGCCGCTCAAAAGTCAATTGAACAATGTTTGGAGGGAACTAAATATGATGCTGTGAAAGCTGCCTGTTTGAAAAATCGCGGATGGATATTGTTGGAAGAAAGTCTCTTGCCCCAAGCCGAGAAAGACCTACGTGATGCAATTACTTTAAGACAAGATAGCCCTCACGCTCAGTGTTTATTAGCTCAGGTATTGAAAAAGCAAGGGAGACAGCAAGAGGCACTAAAGGTTTGGAATAAAACCAAAGATTCTTTGAAATATAACGTCCCTGAACAACATGAATGTATCAAGTGGGCAAACCAACGTTCACAAACACAAAGTAATCGTTAATGAAGCACACATTATCTATTTCCCTAGGTCTGAGTTTGATAGTAACTCCTATGAGTTGGTTCTTGAGTAGCCATCACGATTCCCTAGCACCCGTGATAGCAGCAGCCCCTAGCCAATTGTCGAACGGACAGATTATCCAGATTATCGGTGAAGTGCAACTAGAGCGATCGCAAAGGCGTGTTATTCGCCCCACACAAGGGACGCGGCTTTATCCAGGCGATAAGCTGATAACGGCTTCCGGGGCGCAAGTCGTTGTTCAATGTGCTGACTTATCCATCCAATCTGTTCCCTCTAGTCAAAATCGATTGAATGGTTGTCCCCAAGCCACCGAAGAAGCCGAATGTACCCCTGGCACTTATAAATGCCCTCATCGCGGTGACATTGCCTGGAATAGTAATATTCCGTACATTCTTAGTCCCCGTCGAACCGCATTACTCACCGATAAGCCAACGCTGTGCTGGAATCCTGTGGCGGGGGCGACAAGTTACACCGTGAACCTTGCGAAAAACGGGGAGGACTTTTGGGAAACGACAGTTAGTACGACTGAGGTTGTTTATTCCGGTGAGACACCCCTAGAACCCGGAGCCAGTTATTCACTCATTGTCACGGCTGATACTGGTGATAGTTCTCTAGATGAACAACCAAGACCCGGAGGACTTTCTTTTCATATACTTGATGAAAATCAGGCACAACGCATCCGAGTCGCCGCCGAACAAATTAACCAAAAGGACTGGACTAATTCGGCTAAAGCACTAGCGATCGCAAACCTTTACCTCAAACATGATCCCACAACGCCGAAAAATGCCCTGATTGCCGACGCGATCGCGACGCTAGAAGAATTAGTCGCCTCTGGAGTAGAAACAGCCGCGATTTATCGCACCCTTGGCGAGCTTTATTTAGATTACTTGCAACTTGTGCAACCAGCTTATCGCTATTACTCAAAAGCTGTTGAGCTAGCAGACCCTAATAATACCGAAGAACTCACAGCAGCGCAAGCCGGATTGAGACAAGTTGAAGAGGTGCTTAAAACTCAATGATTAATAATTTTCTTACCTAAAAAACTATCAGCTATCAGCAAAGCCCAGTTTATTTAGGTAAGAAAATCAAGAATAATTGCGATTAAATTAGTCTTAAAAAGCTGATAAATTACAATGCTAGAACAAGATTTGTTGCATAGGTTTACCAATCCAATATGGTATTTGCTCAAAAACAGTCAAACTCTCTGGGCACATCCAATTCTTAGATCCCTGATAGCAGCAGTCTCCTTTACCGGAGTTTGGCTGGGAGATGGTCTTTTCCCTTTATCTATTGCCAATCATGATTTTACTAGCGCCGTAGCACAACCAATCACCTCAGCTAACGATAATACAGGCACTATTGTTAACCAAAATGGCAACCAATTCGATATTCAAGGTGGTACAAGCTCCGGCGATGGAGCCAATTTATTCCACAGTTTACAGAAATTTGGGCTGAATGAGGGTCAGATTGCTAACTTTATTTCCGAACCAGGAATTAGTAATATCTTAGCCAGAGTTGTTGGAGGAGAGGCTTCAAGAATTGATGGTTTAATCAAGGTAACTGGCGGCAATTCTAATTTATATTTAATGAATCCTGCCGGGATTGTCTTTGGTTCTAATGCCAGTTTGAATGTCCATGCCTCTTTTACTGCTACCACTGCCACGGGTATTGGTTTTGGTGATAATAACTGGTTCAATGCTATTGGCTCAAATAATTATGAGAACTTAATCGGTATACCCACAGTTTTTAATCTTTCCCAAGCGGGAACTGTTATTAATGGTGGCAACTTGGCAGTATCAGAAGGGCAAAATTTAACCTTAATGGGTGGCGATGTTATTAATAATGGACAATTGAGGGCGCCTGGGGGAAATATTACCATTGCTGCTGTACCCGGTCAAAGTTTAGTACGAATTAGCCAACCGGGAGGATTGCTGAGTTTAGAAATTGAACCACCCAGGGACTCACAAGGGCAGATTTTACCGATAAATCCACAAGATTTACCTACTCTACTGACTGGAAGTGCTGAGGGTGTGGATACGGGATTAAGTGTTTCTCCATCTGGAGAGGTGCAGCATAATACTTCCGGTATGATTGTACCAACTGGAGCGGGAACTGTGTTCGCTTCAGGTAATATTAACGCTTCTAATTCCGCCCTGGGAAAGACTGGGGGTGAGGTAAATATATTAGGCGATCGCGTTACTGTGATTGGTGCCCATATTGATGTATCTGGTAGTAATGGTGGGGGTAATGCCAGAATTGGTGGAGATTACCAAGGTCAGGGAACGGTATTCAATGCCCAGCACACTTATGTTAATAGTAACTCCGTGATTAAGGCTGATGCGCTAAATCAGGGTAACGGGGGAAGGGTAATCGTTTGGTCTAATGAAGCAACCCGCTTCTATGGCACAATTACAGCGCAAGGTGGATTGCTCAGTGGAAATGGCGGCTTCACTGAAGTGTCGGGCAAGGCGTTTCTTGACTTTGCAGGTACAGCTAACTTATCCGCTTCTCAAGGTCAATTTGGTAACTTGCTCTTAGATCCAACCAACATCACGATTGTAGAGGTTGGAAATAATCCCTCTGAGTTAACAGAGAATGACCAATTTGCCGATCCAGGTTTAGATAACACCATCAATAATGGCACGCTCAACGCAGCAAGAGCTAATGTCATTCTAGAAGCTAGCGAGAATATTATTTTTAATGCACCTATAAACATTAGTGAAAGCGGAGTGGGAATTACAGCCAAAGCTAATAACAACATTGAGGTAAATCAGAATATCACAACCAACCGTGGAGATGTCAACCTGAATGCTAACTTTGACAACAAAGATGGCGGGCTTCTCCGCATCACCCACGCTACAATCAATACAAACGATGGCAATTTTATCGGGACTGGCACCGGAAATATCCCTTCTTCTAATGGCATTACCCTCGACAATAGCACCCTTAACGTCGGAGGCGGCAATATTAACCTCACAGGTACGGGAGGAGTCGGTGACAGTAACAACAACGGCGTTTCTGTAAACAACAGCGTGGTGCAAACCACTGAATCGGGGAATATTAACATTAATGGCACTGGTGGGGATGGAACAGATGGGAATTCGGGGGTAAAAATTTCTGGTAACAGGACTGAAATTTCTGTGGTGAATGGAAATATTAGCATCAAAGGCACAGGCGGCACCAGCGCCACTGGAAAAGAAAACGATGGCATCTTGATTGACGGTGAGAGCCGGGTAGAATCACTGGGAACAGGAAAGATTTCCCTGGAAGGTATAGGCGGAAGCGGAACGGATTCAAATCAGGGGGTCAAAATCGGGACAGAGGCTGGCGTTTATTCGGTAGATGGAGATATTTACATCAAAGGCACCGGCAGTACCAAAGCAACAGGATATAACAACCGTGGTTTTCAGGTTAGAAGTGGTGGTAAGATATCGACTGAAACAGGAAATATTACCGTAGAGGGTATTGGCGGAAGCGGAGCCGAGGCTCCTGAGGGGGCACTATCTAATGACGGCATTCGGATTAATGGAGAATTTGGCTCCGGAATATTTTCAGAGGCTGGAAATATTTTCCTCAAAGGCACTGGCGATGGAAGTGGCAACCACGACGTTGCTATTCGCCTTTTTAATGGTGCTGTGCTGGAGTCAAACGGTGATATTACTCTAGAGGGGACAGGTGCTGGTAATGCCGCCGCGATTCTCTTGGATAACAGCTTTATTAACCCCACTGGCAGCGGGGGGAGTGGCACAATTACCTTCACCGGAAATGAAATTGACTTGACTGGCGGGACAAGAATTCGTGGCTCTGGTATTATCCAGTTGCAACCCTTCGATCCGAGTTCAGACATCACCATCGGAGACACGTTAAGCGACCCCGCTTTGAATCTGTCCCGCCAGGAATTGAATACCTTGCGAGAAGGTTTCGCTCAGATTATTATCGGACGGGAAAACAGCAGGGGCACGATCACCCAGGTTAATAGCTATGTTTTCAATGACCCTGTTATCTTGCGATCGCCCATTGGTAATGGCTCAATTACCACCACAGGTAACTTCCTCACCGGAAATGGTGCTATTACTATGGAAGCTGGGGGAGACATTTTTACTGGCAGAATCGTCAATCCAGGTCAACCCATTACCCTAATCAGCCGCGACGGTAAGATTGATACGAGTGGGGGAAGACTCGTTTCTAGTTCTGATACAGGCAATGGTGGTCCAATTACCCTCAACGCTCGCCACAGCATTACTACAGGTCGTATCGACGCTGGTGGGAGAAACATTGGCGGCACTATTTACCTCAGTAGTAGCAGCGATTCTGTCAAAACTGATGATATCAACACGGCGGGGGGTGTCAGGGGCGGCAATACTACGGTCGATGCCGCTAAGGATATCATTATCAACGGCATCAGTACTGCTAGTAATGGCATCGGCGGCTATACTACTCTCACTGCTCGTGGCAACATCAACGTTGGGGGTGTCAATAGCAGTGGTATCAACGGGGATAGCGGAAATATTCGCATGGATAGCGGTGGCAACATCAACATCACTAACAACACTGGGCTAAACTCTAGCTCTTTTAATGGCAAGAGCGGCAACATCGCTCTTAACGCCGCTATCAGTATCACCGCAGATTCCACTTTAATATTTTCCAGTTCTGCCAGTGGTAATGGCGGCTATATCATTTTCAAGGCGGGTAGCGATATCACTACAGGTGAGATTAAATCGAGTTCTCTATCTAGCAATGGCGGTAATGTTACTCTTTATACTGCCGATGGCGACATCCAAGTGACTTCCATTGATACCCAAGGCGGCACGGCTGGCAAGGGAGGGACTGTTGATATTACAACGCTAGATTTCTTTCGCGCTACTGACTCTTTCACCGATGAGAATGGGACAATCGCCAGCATTTCCACGGCTGGAGGGTTGGCAGGTGGTCCACTGATTATCCACCACGGGGGACGAGGAATCATACCCTTTAATGTGGGTGATTCGGGAACGAACGGAACCGCCGCCGCCATTACTACTGGAAATATGCTGCGTGAACAGACAATTTTTCCATTGAAATCATTTTTCCCCACCCATACTCAGGATGGAATCCAAATCATATCTGTCCCTGGACAAACCTTACCCCTCCCATCCCCGCCCCCAGGGTCACAACGGCAGTTAGGTTCAGCCAGAAGTGTACAAGAGTCTTTAGCCTTGAAAGCTGGGGAACTGGTGGGGGCTAAAACATCTGTTAACCAAGACCCTGCAACTGGAGCGTTGACTATAGCGTGGACTTCTCCTGACTCTAGAAGTCTGCGCCTAGATGGAGTTTACCAAAGTCTGAACCAGGGAAACTTGGATGAGGCTGTTGCCCAAATTGAAGAACTCTTCGAGCAGGACTATGAGGAGTACATTGGGGAAGACCTCTCCGATGAAAAACTCACCATCTCTGGCATTCGACAGGTTCTCACAACGAACGCCAGCAAAACCAGGACGAACCCAGCGATTATTTATGCGATCGCTTTCCCTGACCGCTTGGAACTGGTGTTAGTTCTTCCTGAAGGCTCTCCCATCCGCAAAACAGTCCCCGCCGCGAACTGGGAGAAACTGGAAAATGAGCTAAAAAAATTCCTCCACGTCCTCAACGATTACACCAATGAAAGTTATCTGCCAACCGCTCAGAAACTCTACCAGTGGCTAATTGCCCCCCTGGAAGACGAACTAGAAGCCTTGAAAATCGACACGCTAATTTTCTCAATGGATGCGGGACTGCGCCTGCTGCCACTCGCTGCCCTGCATGATGGTAAACAGTTTTTGGTCGAAAAGTACAGCATTGGTTCTATCCCTAGTGTCAGCCTCGCCGATACCCGTTACCAACCCTTGAAAAACTCTCAAGTTCTTGCAATGGGAGCGGCTCAATTCCCCAATACAAGGCTAACACCTTTGCCTGCTGTGCCAATGGAGTTAGCCACTATCACCGAACAGTTGTGGTCGGGTGAATATTTTCTGAATGAGCAATTCACGTTGGCTAATCTGGCGCAAGAGCGCCTGGAAAAGCCGTTTAATATTATTCATCTTTCTACCCATGCCGCCTTCCCCGATAACGGCAAAAGTCCCTATATTCAATTTTGGAACTCTCAGGTGGGTTTAGACGAGCTGAGGAACGTCAAATGGTATGCTCCCCCAAAAGTAGAGCTATTAACGCTGAGTGCCTGTGAAACGGCGATTGGGAACGAGAACCACGAGCTTGGCTTTGCCGGATTAGCGGTAAGAGCCGACGTAAAATCGGCGTTGGCAAGTCTGTGGCAAGTTAGTGATGTCAGCACCTTGGCATTAATGTCTGAATTTTACCAGCAGCTAGGGAAACAAGAAACTACCATCAAGGCAGAAGCCCTTCGGCAGACACAGCTAGCGATGTTGCACGGGAATGTGCGGATTGAGTCGGGTGAAGTGCTCTTAACTAGCATGAAAGTTAACCTGCCGTCTGAACTGAAAAACCGAAAAGACCAAAATCTATCCCATCCCTATTATTGGGCAGGCTTCACGATAATTGGCAGCCCTTGGTAACCTTTCATCCCACATTCGGCACCCTCAACTGTTTCTACAAACTCCAGCGGAATATTTAGCCACCAATGATTTAAGTCAATCTTCAACAAATGAAGTTAAACATCAATGTAGTTGGCGCTGGAAAATTGAGGAATTTCATCGAGAAATAAAACAGTTGACAGGGCTGAAGGGGTGACAAGCAGCTCAAAAGCTTGGCAGGCAAAGCATTTCCCCCTTCAAGCCTTGAAAAGATGAGAGCTTATTGACAGGTTTATTGAGAAGGAATACGTGAATGAGAATGATAATCATAGGGGTGACGCTTCAA
>NZ_JAVKEW010000040.1:0-2670 GCF_040226375.1 Coleofasciculus sp. G2-EDA-02
AATCGATTGGCGATACTCACGACTTTCGCCTGTGCTAGACTACTTTTATAGATTAACACATTATTTATTACAATACAAGACTAAGAGAAAATAAAAAGTCGTCCTAAAAGGACGAGGCTTGTATCCCTAGTTCTCGGTCAATGTGGTATTTCCTGAGGATGATGAGACGGATGTGGGACTGATTTTAGGTGTAGGTTACAATCTGAAGCTGTTTTAGGGGTAACATTCCATTCCAAATAACTACTGGTATGATAGACGCACTCGCTCAGCCAGAAATGATATGATTATCGATTGAGCTATTTGTGGCAACTATTCACCAAGGTTTAAACAGGGTTCAATGGTGGCAATAACAGACTTGGCTAAGGCAGTAAGGTCATAACCTCCTTCTAAGCCAAATAAAATGCGGTGAGTCAGTTGCAAACAGTAATCAGTGAATACGCCAAAATCTTTGGGTTTCAGAGCGATGCTGGCTAGGGGATCATCGGCGTTGGCGTCGTAACCTGCACTGACGATGAGTAAATCGGGCTGAAATTCCCTGAGAAAGGGTATAACCCCCTGCTCAAACATGGGTTGGTATTCTGTGAATGCACTGCCTGGTGGCATGGGTACATTCAGGACATTATTGTATGAGCCGCGTTCGCGAGGGTGACCGGTGCCAGGATAGCAAGGATATTGATGGAGGGAACAGTAGGCAATTCTGGCATCGTTTTCCACGAGGCTTTGAGTGCCGTTACCATGATGAACATCCCAATCCAAAATAGCGACTTTTTGGATACCCGGTTGTTCTAGGGCATAGTAAGCCGCGATCGCAGCATTAGAAAAGATACAAAATCCCATCCCCCGTGAACCTTCAGCATGATGTCCAGGAGGGCGTGCGAGGACAAAGGCGGGGTTGTTGCTAGTGAGAACCCGATCAACCCCATCTAACCAAGCGCTGATGGCTAACAGAGCTATATCAAAACTGCGTGGAGAAACCCGCGTGTCACCATCTACCATTCCTCCACCGTCGTGGGCAAGTTGTTTGACTAAATTGATGTAATCCGGGTGATGAATTTTTTGCAACAAAGACATTACAGGACGACTTTCTACGGGTGTAGGTAACTGCCAATCCACAAGATGTGCCCAGGGTGCAGCGTTTAAGGCATTGACAATAGCTGTCAATCTTTCTGGGCGTTCAGGGTGGAATTTACCGTTGTCATGATTAAGAAATTCGTCGGAGTAAATAACTGGAAACATAGGTTCAGCAGAATTGGCAGCAAATGAGTGCTTTCTATAATTGTATAATTATTAGTTTGGCATTGGACGGTTGATCAAATTGAGACAGCAATTTATGGAGTGGGAGGATCTGGGTCTGTGAAAACAGGGGAAGCGGGCAAGATTCCCACACAGAGAGCAAATTTACAACAACGAGATTTTATTTATGCCCCCTACATTTGTTTATTTCAGCAATTGGCAATAATCAGGTATCCTCAATCTCCTGTCGCACCTCACGACTGACCTTCAGCAAAGTTTTTGATCGTGATAAAAATGGGGACAAATCAGGAAATTGCCTTCACGGCACTGCATTGCCAGATATTTGAGAAACGGGGTTTTTCCAGAACCGGGTTGACCCAAAACCATTAGTTTCGTTTATGTTAAGAATGGTTACCAGAACAGCGTCATTGTATTATTGCGGTGACATCTGATGAAATGCCACAGGTGCGCGAGGACTGTTTAAAAGCAGGGATGAATAGCATACTAAGTCCGGAAGAACCGATTTTGATATTGGTACGGCGTTTTGTACTGGATGCTATTGGCTCAAGTTCTGCATCCTGAGCAAAAATCAGTTCCTACGGCAGCAACCCATGATTGATTTAGAATCGTTGCTACATTAGAAAGTATAGTCGTTTACAATAAGCGTTTTCCCAACTAAAATCCCAGGAGTCTATCAGTAGTATCCATGTTCAGAAGACATAGATCCAGAATAGCTCCCAAATGGCTCAGTTAACCTGTCGCGGTTAACTCATAAAGCAGCAGAAGCAGGGAAGTAGGGGAGAAAAGGCGCAGTGCAGGGGAGCTAGGAAGAGATTCTATCCAATTATTTCCGATTCTTGGATACATTTTTGGAGTTGAATTTCTCTTGGTTCCCCACGTTGGTGATCGAGTCAGCGTCGGTGGTTCACGTCCAGACTTATAAGTCCATCAGTAAATATAAAGTATGTATGGCAACAGTGACAGCCACTCTTTATTTCAGGCGCTGTTTAATCAAGCGCTTGATGCCATAGCGATCGCGGATGATCAAGGAAAGTACGTCGAGGTCAATCCGGCGGCTTGTCAGCTATTTGGTTTGTCCCGGGACGAACTTTTAGGACACTGCATATCAGACTTTGCCGAATCGGAGTTTGATTTCCCACAGGTGTGGCAAATTTTTCTCGAACAGGGACAGGTTAAGGGGGAGTTTCGTCTCCGGCGCAAGGATGGAACAGTGCGGGAGACGGAATATGCAGCAACGGCTAACGTGATCCCCCATTGTCATTTGTCTATTTTGCGAGATAAGCTGCTACGCAGCTAAACCGGATAAACAGCATTGCCTTTGTTTTTGATTTTTCTATTCCATTTAATTATAAGCTCTCCTTCATTTAATAATTTATGTAGCAATTTTTCTAGTTCTTCTACTGATTCAAATAGTCG
>NZ_JAVKEW010000041.1:0-30688 GCF_040226375.1 Coleofasciculus sp. G2-EDA-02
CAATGGATAATTAATAATTGATAATTGACAATTGATTAATTGGGTCTAAGACCTCTTCGTTTACGAAGAAATTAAAAAAGATTTTCCTTAATTTCAATCCTCTTCTTTTAAGGAGGGGTCATTATCCATTGTTCATTATCCATTGTCAATTTTTGAATGAGCGTGCCATTGAACTTAATACCAAAATCCCCGACTTCTTCAAGAAATCGGGGATCTCAGAGTTTACTCGATTCGTGACAATACCGTATTAATTGTCTCCAGCCAAGGCTTTTCGATAGTCTTTAAACGACTGATAGCACTCTTGTTGATTATAGAGGTGACATTGGTCGGTAATCTGTTTCATCAACGACCAAGAAAAACGGCATTCTCGTAGTTCATCTCCCCAATTTTCCTTGAGAATCCGATGGGCTAACCGCAAATTATAAGACGGAATCGCACTGGAAATGTGATGGGGAATGTGAACATTAATGTCATGGCAGAGAAATTCTACCCAACGGGGATAATCACAGTGAACCGAACCAAATAATTGAGCCTCAGCCTCATTCCATTCCGGTTCCGGGGTAAAGGGAATATCGGGTGCTGTGTGGTGAACAATGGTAAACGTACTCATCCAGAAATGGTACACCAACCAGGGAATCAGCCAGAATTTTACAACTCCCCATACACCTGTTGTCGCAATGAGTAAGGTAAATGCAACGACGGCAAAACCGATAACAAGCAAGGCTGAAAACTTGACCTGAGAACGCTGTTTTCCTTGAAAATTCCCCCACTTAAAATGCAGTAATGCCCAATGGAAGATCGAACCAATCCACCAAAATCGACCGCGTATTAGTTTGTAAAACCACTTAACTAAAACCGAGTGGCTGGCATAATACTCTACTGTAAAGGGTTCCCATGCATTATCTTCGCCAAGCTTATTCGTGTGGGCATGATGGTAGTTATGGAGAATGCGCCAGCTATGAAAGGGATAAATTAAAGGTAAAAATGCCAGGTGTCCTACCAAATCATTCACCCAACGGCGATTGGCAAAGGAACGATGACCGCAATCATGACCGATGACAAAAAAGCCGGTCAATGCTGTACCGGTGAAAATCCATAATAGCGGTAAACAAAACCAGGGTGCAAGCGCTAAACCCCCATAGCCTAGACCCACCATTAAAATATTCACCAGAACCACTGTCCAGGCTTTGCGACGGTTTTTTTGAAACACTTCACGCGGTAACGTCTGCAAAATGTCTCTCAACCTTAAGGTAGTCGTAACCCTTTTTAAGGAGGAATCGGGAGTTTGTTCTTTGATTGTCGATATAGTCATGAAAGAATTCAATACATGAGATTTAGTGAATTGCGAATAGTCAGGCAAAAAAAATCCTGCCCCGTCATCTATTATTGGCAGATAGAAGGGTATATCCTTGTGCTGATCAGTCAGAGTCAGCAAAACTTAGCACCCCGAGAATGAGTTCTGGGGTGCAAAAACAGCATCAATCAAACCAAACACTACTGTTCCCCTTAATTATTGGCGTCGGATTGCGCCGTAGCCAACCGTTGTTTTTGGAGGATTTGGAGCTGCTGCAAGAGTGAATCTACTTCTGCATGCAAATGTAGATACTTGACTTGCTGATCAGCCTGGTAAATCGACTTCATTAATTTTATCAGCCGTTGGTCACTCGTGCCGCTTACCGTCCCGCGATCGCTCTCAGTTGCAGCTTCCCGATTCGGGTTTGGTGGACAGATTACACTAGATGAACGATTTAGCATTCGTTAAATAGTTATTTTTACTTACTCACACCACTTGGCTATTGTATCCTGAACATCAAGTTTTGTTGCATCATATAGGTCAATTTTATGACTGGCTGAGGTATCCATTACGAAAGCCAAGGGACTTGATAGGCTGGAACCCCCATCTGTCAAGTATTTTCCTCGCGGTAGGCAAATCGTCTTCCATTCCGCCATTCCCGCGTAAAACCCCAATCTCGTAAACGTTGCATCATTTAACTCCTCCTTAGACTCCCTGTTGGTTGTCTTGACGTTGGGCGATGAGGGCGTAGAAGGGATCACCCCCGCCAACTCCCAGCATTTGCAAAAAACTGGGAACAGAAGAAGAACGGGTAATCACTTCTGGGGTACCAAATCCGGGTACAGATTGAAAATAACCCTTGACAAGTTGCACACGACTTGCTTCAGTCCCCTCTCGCCATGCCGCGATCGCTTTTTGGAAGAACATGCGATTGGAAAAGCTGATCATGGCGATACCACCGGGTTTGAGGATGCGGTGAATCTCCTGAAACACGGCATCAGGGTATTGTAAGTACTGAATCGAGACACAGTTGAGAACCGCATCAAACTCTTGATCTGGCAAAGGTAGCTGAGGATTTTTATTCAGATCTTGGACAAAGGAATGGTTTAATCGGGGATTGCGTGCTAGTTCCTGTTCATTCATCCCGTGTCCTTCAACATGGGCGAATTCCATGTCCTCTGGCAGATGGGACAGATGACTACTCATCATATCCAGGATGCGAGTATGGGGTTTGAGGCGTTCTCTATACAGTTGAGTGAGTTGATCCAAAAACCCAGCATCAACATGGGTGACGAAGCGAGGGAAAGAGTAAAACAGCGTATCGTCGGTATCGTCTAGTTTCGTCCGTTGGTTGGATTGCAGCAGCATAGTCTTTAGCGGAAAATTAGGATGCTATCTTTTAGTTTAAGAAAAATTACGAAATGTTAACTATACCCATCGCCTATGCCCGTCTACGGTTGTGATCCGATCGCCTTTGAGGGAGTTACGGGTCAGCGTTATTGGTTCTACGAACCGTTTCATTTTACGGGAATCACCGATATCGACGAACGGCTGAGTAGTTTTCCTGTGGCTGTCTTTTTGCCACAGGATCGACCTGCCGATCAGACACCGTTGGTAATTGGCATTCAAGGAATGTGTGCGCCTTATGGCTGGAATGCCTTTATTGTGCCAACTCTAACCCAGATGGGGATTGCTGTGGCATTATTTGACACACCCCTAGCAGGTGAACGCAGTTTTACCCGGTTAATTGGTAATATTATGTGCTGTGGAATACAGTTTTGTGACAATAAGAAACTTAAGGCTGAAACCTTTACTTAATAAGAGATCCCCCTCCCGTCCCCCTTTTAGATCCCCCTTCCGTCCCCCTTAAGATCCCCCTCCCGTCCCCCTTAAAAAGGGGGAAGCCATAGGATGCTTCGCTTTTTTGGCACGGGGGAGACCAGATGTTGCTTCGCTTTTTTTGCATGGGGGAAGCCAGAGGATGCGAGAGCGTTTATTGCACGGGGGGAACAATAAATTACATCAAATCGGGTTAAAAAAACTCACTAAAAACGGCTGAAACATACCTTTTCAAAGTCCCCCTTAAAAAGGGGGATTTAGGGGGATCTAAACGTTGAGCGCTAGTCGGATGGGTGGAGTTTTGAGCTTAACTTGACACTAACGAGCAATACCGTACCCCTACGGTGCAATTCTAAAATTATTAATTTATTCCCCATTCCCTGTTTCCTATTTCAACCTCTAACAGTAGACTCAATCTCAGCCAACTGCTGCTGAAGTGCACCTGTTATTAACAAAGACTCCGCCTTGCTTAATCCATCTTCTAACGTAGGGCAAACCCCACAACGCCAGAGATAAAACCCACCATTCCAAATCACTGATTTTTGAAATTCTGAAGTTTTTCCGGCTAAAACGTCTTTAATTTTTACTAATAATTGTTCCTTTGACTCTAGAGTAACCTCCTTCCCTTCAAAGCCATAATCCCTAGGGTGAAGTTTCAGGCGTTGGTAGGGTTCGCTGTCTCCAGGTTTATGGATTGAAATAATCGCCGTCCGTTCCCGGGGCAAATCGCAACTTCCCTCTAACCCCTTGACTAATGTGTAATTATTGACGCCTCGTAATGCTAATGTTCCCTGCATAAATTCTTCCGTTGGGGGATGGACAAAACCAGCCACTAGATGTACCTTCCCAGCATAAGGAAGCCAAATTAATTCAACAGTCGCAAAAGGTGGACGCTTACCAATCTGATCCCGATAATTCACCAAACCTTGAGTCGCCGGAAAATGGTTAGGAGTATAAATAAAACCAAAGCGAGTTGTTTCTAAAACCTGATGAACTTGGGCAAGACTCAATCGGGTAAAATCGATTCCCAATCCTTGCCAAATTTCCACTAAGGGAATGCCATATTTGGTGGGCATACAGTCGCCGCCATGTTGGATTACAGGAACCCCTGAAGCCGCCAGCATCAGCGCCGTTAAGGGAGTAACTGGGGCGGTTCGCGATCGCCCGTCGTAAGGTGTCCCCATTACCGTTACTATCGGATCACCAGATAACCGGGGTATTGTGCAACCGAATTGCTCATACGCATCCAACATTCCCGCAAGTTCGTCACTCGTGGGGCGCTTAATTCGATGGGCAATTAAAAACGCTCCAATTTGAGCCGGAGTCGCTTCTTCATTCAGGATCATTTCTGTGGCTTTGGCTGCTTCTTCACGAGTTAAATCTTTGTGAGTATGGCTACCGCTACCCACTTTCTTTAGCAGTTCTCTGAAAATAATACTCATGATGGGGGATGAAAAATAGGACGATGGGACTATAACCACAATGGTTGAGGGCGATAGCAGATTGAGAGAGAACCATTAGTGATTCCTGAACAAAGATGCGATCGCTTCGGCATTGAGTGGCTGTGAGGATTAGTTAACAAATCTACAATTAAATTTTATGTATTATTCGATACAGATTTTTATTTTGGTATATTCTGATACAAGAAGCCGATCGAGAATCAGACGGAACAGATATGAAAAGCCCAAAACCGCAACCCCCTCTAACCAGCCTCTCGGCTAGTGAAGTTTTTCGCTATCTGCAACCAGGAATGTGGCTGAGACTAGAGGAACTCCCCAATCCATTCGCCCACTATGAGGCGTTGATACTCTCCCAAGTCTCGGATCATGAATGGCTAACGTGGATTCCTGAACATGGAGAATATCTGTTAGTGCTGTAGCCACTTTTAGCGAAAGGACAACCTCCTATAGCTAAGTTTTTCAGCCAATATTACCTCCCTAAAATACTCACATTTATCGAAAAATTGGAGTTTTGGCAATGATTAAGACAAAGCTTTCTCCCTGCGAGAGTTTACTCTATCACTGGATTCTGTTTCATACTAAAACCAATCAGAAAGTCAATTTGAATTGGCATAACTTCCAAGCTTGGACGGCAGAATTCCTTGAACATTCGGTTAACTTGAGCGAAGTTCACACCGCACTCACGGAGTTACAGAGACTAAAATTAATTACCGTCCAAGGAACCGAAGTTGCCCCAAACAACACCCCAAACAACACACCCTTAGAACTTTCACCATTACCACAGAAATTACTAACCACCAATCGGAAGTTTAAGCTTTTTTCCTGGGGTTCTGTTATGACCTTAATCTTTTTAGCATTGTGGTTAGGTTCAGGAGCTATGTATTTTAAGTTGTACTCAGGAGACTCAAATCATTATACCAACCCCTATCAATTTTTGGGTGAAAAAATTAAATAATTTGATTTCCCTATTTAGTCAATAGGGGACGGAAAGAATGAAGGATGAAAGAGTTTGCCCGAATGTAGGGATCTTTTCACTATTATCTTTTTTGGCTTCACCCGAATTGCACTAAACCCGCCCCCGACTAAATGGGAGAATTATTTATTCGACAAACCAACGACAAATGAGGTAGCTTGCTTCTCAATGGAGCGAGTATGACAAATGCCTTAAGCATCAATAACCACTTGTCCTTCAGGCAAAGCACAACAGGTCAAAACCATTCCCTCCTCTAAATCTGCTAATGCATCATAATTTTCCTCATACTTCACTCGACCTTTTAATAACTTTTTAGCACAAGTTCCGCAAGTGCCAGCACGACAACTACTTTCGATTTCAATACCTTGGCTTTCAGCCGTATTCAGGATAAATTCCTGGGAATTACAGTCAACCTGCTTCCAAGAGCCCGCGAAAAATATTTTTGTTTGGGCTTGATCTCCGTTCGTTTCCGTCTCAGGTGAAGGTTGAGTCTTCTGCTGAACAGTCTCCTGGATGTCTGGTTCTGGTTCGAGAACCACTCCATCCTTAAGTTTAGCCTCAAAGTTTTCAATTAATAGATTCCGGAGAATCGGTTTTAGATCATCGCAAGCAATTCCTTTTTCCAATAAGTCTCCTAATTTTGCATCTTTGCCCACTTTTCCCCCGGTATAAAGATTCACCCCTTCGACAGGCGTGCCATCTTTACGAACTTTCGTACCCATTAACCCAATATCGGCAACCTGAGGTTGTCCGCACGAGTTTGGACATCCTGTCCAGTGTATACGAACTCTTTGGGGAATATCTAATTCTTGATCCAGTTCTTGCGCCAGTTTTAATGCCCGTTGCTTGGTTTCAATGATGGCAAAATTACAATAGCGATTCCCGGTACAAGACACCAATGAGCGGGTGAGAGTCGAAGGATTAATCGGAAACTGCTGTAGTAAAGGTTCACTCAGAAATGCTTCGAGTTTTTCATTAGCAATGTAGGGAATAATTAAATTTTGTTCAACCGTTAAGCGAATTTCGCCATTCCCATAAACATCAGCTAATCGGGCTAAATCAAACATGGTGTCGGCTGACAAGCGCCCCACTGGAACCAGTAAGCCAACATAGCTGTAGCCTGGTTGTTTTTGGGGATAAACCCCAATATAATCCTTTTTCTCTTGGGTAATCTCATTTTCAGGCGCAGCAGGGAGAAGTTCTTTGCCATAAGTTTTTTCGACTTCTGCCCGGAATTGCTCAACTCCCCATTTATCAATTAACCACATCATCCGGGCTTTTTGGCGGTTTTTTCGTAATCCTTCTTTTAATCCATTCTTGGTATAAACGGTGAGAATCGCACCACTCAAGTTAATCACATCTTCTTCATTTACCGGAACCCACGCATTTAAGGGAATCGCTTCGACACAACGCTGGGCTGATAAATAACCGCCGACTAAAACATTGAATCCTAATTCTCCATCCCGATAGGCAGGGATAAAGGCAATATCATTAATTTCAGCGTGAATGGAGTTATCCCTTCCTCCTTCAATGGCAATATTGAATTTACGAGGAAGATTGGTAAATGCATAATTGCCTTCCCCGTTATTGGTAATCATGTCCTGCAATTTTTGCAGCATATCACGGGTGTCAACTAACTCGTCAGCATCAATTCCGGCGACGGGTGATCCGGTTAAATTCCGCACATTATCCATTCCCGACTGCATACTCGTCAGATTAACGGATTGCAGTTGACGGAAAATTTCCGGAATATCTTCTAAACGAACCCCTCGCAGTTGAATATTTTGCCGAGTGGTAATATCAGCACTACCATCATCACCATAACGCTGCACAATATTGGCGAGAACTCGCATTTTCTCACTGTCAAGAGAACCATTCGGTATGCGTAAGCGCAACATGAATTTACCGGGAGTCACTGGGCGGAAAAAGACACCTAACCACTTGAGGCGGAGTTCTAAGTCGGTTTTATCAATGTTTTCCCAGCCAAGTTGGATTAAGCTTTCCAGTTCCTGTTTAATGTCTAGCCCATCTTTCTCGGCTTTGGCTTGTTCCACTTTGTTTATTTTTATGGATACGTCTGTTGTTGTAGTCATAGAGCTATTGTGATGAATTTTTACGGTTTTCGGTTGTCTAAAATTTACCCTCTTAATTTCAGTAAGGTAAGCAAGGTTAAGGTCGTAAATTGTATATTTGGATACGATTTTGATTTGAATTTGAAAAAACTGCATAATTTAAATGCAATTTGTGAATAGAATCTGTATAAATCACCGATTTCATGAAACGATAAGAGTGAGGCTGACGTGGCATACCATTCAGTCTGGGTCACGATGTAATTGATCAAACAATGGAAAAACTTCTTAAACAAGCCACAGTTGCAACAGAGCAAGGGGATTGGTTTTCAGTCACTCAATGTTTGCAGCAATTACCGTTGCATGAGTGTAGCTATAATAGTTCCAACCCAGAAACAAAGGAATTGCCCCTAGGATTGGCAATAGCTTTAACGGTTCTGGAACAGGGAGATTTTCAGGCGCGTTGGGATATTGCCAAGGTTTTGCCACAATGGGGAGAAAGGATTGTGGCGCCGTTGGTGCAAATTCTGGAAGATGAGGAGAAAGATTTAGAGCAACGGTGGTTTGCGGGGCGGATTTTGGGCGGATTTAATACGCCTGAGGTGATTCGGACATTGGTGAAATTACTGGATCACAGTGAAGATGAAGAGTTAAGTGCGATCGCAGCTAGTGCGTTAGCCGCTATCGGACAACCTGCGGTTGAGGCGTTGACTGATTTGCTGGTGCAACCGGAATTCCGTCTTTTTGCTACTCGCGCCTTAGCTCAAATGCGTTGTCTAGAGGTGATTGATCCCTTATTAAGCGTCGTCCATGATCCAGATGTTCAGGTGCGCCTCACCGCCATTGCCGCCCTCAGCAGTTTCCATGATGATCGCATTGTACCCGTTTTCCAAGTCGCGTTAAAAGATTATGCCGCCTCTGTGCGTAAGGAAGCGGTGATGGGTTTAGGCTTAAGCGCCTCCTGTGAAACCGAGTTAGAGATGGTAAAGCATCTGCAACCCCTACTGTATGATGTGAACTTAGAAGTCTGTGAGCAAGCCGCGATCGCGATTGGTAGAATCGGCACAGATAAAGCAGCCGAGGCGTTATTTCCGGTTGTGCGATCGCCTTTAACTCCCCTTCCCCTGCAAATGACTGTCATTCAGGTATTGGCGCGGATAGAAACGGCGACGACATTGGAGTATTTACACCAAGCATTACCCGCCATAGCCGAAGACTCCATCTTAGAAATTGTGCGCGTTTTTGGGCGGATTGAAACCCCAAATCTGAAATACCAAGCCGCTAAAATTTTGCTGGATTTCTTCAAATCTGGACATCCTAGTGTTGAAACAACCGCAATTAAACAGGCGTTAGCCTACAGTTGGGGACAATTAGGAGTCGCTGATGCGATGAAAGCTTTAGTACAACTCCAGAATGATCCTCAATTGAGTGTCAAATTACACGCTAATGCGGCAATCAAACAACTACAGTAAAGGTTTCCAAATCTTCCATCCAAAGTAGTATGATCGCCATCTAATCCTCCTCGGCTCTTCTCTTCTCATCCTCTGTCCTATGATGAAGGGCGGGTTTTGTTGAAAGGTTATCGATAAGTACCAAAATTAAACGGCTAAACCCGCCCCTACAATTAGACCCTTTGACTACGCTCAGAGCCTGCTTTGTAGAGGCGTTGGGTTTCATTCTTCGACCCAACCTATTAGCTAGAGTCGCGGATCAGACTCCGGTGGATGCCAACCTGCTATAACCCACAATCGACGGGCAATTTGAATCGAAGGTTCATCACGGCGTTCATCATTGATGTCGAGGCGGTTACAAGTCGCCCTACCCGTAGACGTTGTGCCTAAAACTTTTATGCCTTCTTTTGTCCAGATAAAATGGTTTGACCACTGTTGTTGACGAGGGTTAAATAGGGGAATTTCTACTTGCGTTTGGGGGTCAAGACCCGATGTAAAGTTATAATGACGCTCATTACAACGATGACAAGCTAAGGCAAGGTTATCCCGGTGGTTTGAACCTCCCAGAGACTGGGGCATAATATGGTCAATCGTGAAACGGTCTGGACTCAGATATTCGGGGGAGTGACAGTATTCACAAAGGTATCTCGCTCGTTGTCGTACAAGTTTTCGGGTTGGGTTGGACACCATTTACTTTTAGTCGCAAGTTGAGCATTAATTAGGGTAAAGATTCGTTGGAGTTCCGAGATTCCTGCATATTCCGCTTCTTCTGTAGGGGTTAGTTGATTCGTTTTTCGTTTCTCTAATAATTCTTCAAAGCGAGATTGTAGCTCATCATTGAACCGAAAGAGATAAATATTACCGAATTCGCTCATTTTAATGCCGGAGGACATTAGGGCTGAGGGTTGAACCATGAGTTGAGGTGTCATTGGGCTACCACGATTATCAATTGCTCTTTATCCTACTATTTTAGATGGGTCACGCTAGGACAATAGCTACAGTAATCCCTGTTCAACTAGCAGCGTATTCAGCCAAGCCGCTACCTCAGAAGAAACAGCAGGAGTGATTGACTGACGATAATCAATGCGGAAGTGATACCCTGCACGCTGATAAACGCCATCAAGAATAAGTTTTAAATCAAGGATGGGACTCTTATGTTCCCCCTGCAACGGTAACTCGACTTTAGGAATCGCATCGGTTAAATTAAAGGCATAAAGCTGGGCATGAGGTCTTAACTCGCTGCGACTAATCAAAATCCGATAGTCTGTTAACTCAGCTACCCCTTGCATCGGCATAGCTTTTCCACCGCGAAGTAAATCAATTTCTACAAAGTGGGTGGAACGGGTTAAAATTTGCTGGCGTTTGCGTAGATACGCCTCCCTCCCCTCACCTGCTCGTTTATTCTTAGGTGAAAGGAGTTCAATCGTGGTGACAACTTTTCCCGTTTTAGTGTCTCGAATCTCTAAATAGCGTTCTTCTACCTCTTCCGCCAAAGGAATCGTTACGGTTTGCGGTTGATCAGGCTTCGATAAGGTAGCGGTAGCCCTGTTGCGCGTGGCTAATTCTGGAGACGCCTCTACCCCTGAATAGACAACGGAAACATCGGGAATGCCAATCAGGATATTATCCTCAGGAGTGCTACTATAGACACGCTTTTCAATGGCTACATAATAGTTAGGAAGTAACGCGGGTGCAATCTCATCCGCGATCGCGACAATTAGACGGCTATGCACCTCAGACCATAATTCTGGATTTTCCAGATAGGGATTCATGCCAGGAAACGGAGATGTCATATCGCTAATTATTGCCGGGTGAGTAGCTGTAACCTAATTATTTCTATACTGACTACTATAGTATCATCAAAAACTGAAACGCCAGATGGCAAAGAAACCGTATTTTGCACAAAACAACAAATTAGATGGATTTAACCATCGAGCCAAGCATTTTTGGACATTAGAGGAAGCCTGCAAGATATTTGCGTTTTGTGTATACTTCGCTCTATGCACGACTTTCCCTACAAATGTACCCCTCTATGCACGACTTTCCCTACAAATGTATCCGTTCCTTTCCTGTATAAATATTAAACCGTTTTCCGCGCAGGAATCCGACTAAGGTGATGCCAAACTCCCTGGCTAACGCAACGGCTAAACTGCTGGGTGCAGATACCGCACAAATAATAGGGACACCTGCGGTTAAACATTTCTGTACGATCTCAAAGCTAGAACGTCCACTCACCAGAACAATTTGGTTGGTTAAAGGCAATTGATCACTCAAGAAAGCGGAACCCATTAGTTTATCTAAAGCGTTGTGGCGTCCAACATCTTCTCGTACTGAAAGTAACTTTCCTTGATTGTCGAATAAGGCGGCGGCGTGTAATCCTCCGGTACTTGAGAAAATCCGCTGGGCGGTGTGTAATTGTTCGGGTAGGTTATAAATTACATCTGGACTAACTTCTAATCCTTTGGTGATAACTGGACATCCTCGTAAGTGTAAGGCTTCTAGACTAGCTTTCCCACAAACACCACAGGCGCTGGTGGTAAAAAAGTGACGTTCTAAGGGTTGTAAATTAACCGATAATCCGGGTCGAAGTTTTACATTAACAATGTTGTAACGTTGTTCCCCATCAACATCAGGATCGACACAATAACTGATCTGCTGAATATCCTTGCGATCGCGAACTATCCCTTCAGCGTACAGGAAACCCGCCGCTAGTTCAAAATCAGCCCCCGGAGTTCGCATCGTAACCGCTACGGTTTGCTGGGGAGAGGTGAGACGAATTTCCAGGGGTTCTTCCGTCGCCACCTGATCCTGGCGCGATCGCACGTTACCATTGTCTATAACCCAAACCCTGGTTTTCGTTTTACTTCCCATCGACAAAAGGAGTTAAAGGAATATGCACCACCAATAGCACAGATGGTGTGTTCTGTATGTTCTAACTTAAATAACGTTCCAATCGCACCAAGGCATTATAATCAGGGATGGCGACTTCACGCGATCGCTTATTCTTGTCTAAGAGTATATTCCCTTCGGGCCAATGCACTTGCAGGTTCCCCGGTTTGATGGGTGCCGTATACACTCGTCCCTTAAATTCCCCAACCTCATTCTTGAGAATCACGGTATCGCCATCTTTTAATCCTAATCCTACAGCATCCACTGGACTGATCAACACCGCCTCACGTACTGCACCGGTAATCGCATCTTTCTTTTCCTGTACCATACTATTAAACTGCTTCCCGCGCCGGGTGGCGACTAAGAAACACCCCTCTGGTAAATCCCGTTGTGGTGGGGATAAAGGAGTAAACCGCGCCTTCCCATCTGGTGTGGGGAA
Organism: Coleofasciculus sp. G2-EDA-02; assembly: GCF_040226375.1. Taxonomy (NCBI): domain Bacteria; kingdom Bacillati; phylum Cyanobacteriota; class Cyanophyceae; order Coleofasciculales; family Coleofasciculaceae; genus Coleofasciculus; species Coleofasciculus sp. G2-EDA-02. The sequence continues at coordinate 12,415 of NZ_JAVKEW010000041.1, forward strand.
ATTCCAGCCAAAACAAAGATGAGAACCCCCATATTGAAACTGATCTCCCGCTTCTTTAAGATGTTGAATCCCAGCATATTGGGGAATAACTTGGGCAATTTCTTGGCGAATCGCCGATGTTCCGTCGAAGTTTAAGGGCGTCTTGCTATCGTTTTCTCCGGCTAAATCGGGACGTAATCTCCTGGCTAATTCCATGAAAACCTCCCATTCTGGACGCGCTTCGCCAATGCGAGATCCCTGAACTTCGGGACTAAAAATCACTCTTCTTTCTGTCGTTGTTTCTGTTACTCCTCCTGGCACTTCGTAGCGAGTGGTGGCTGGGAGTAAAATTACCGTATCCGCCGGATCAACTAACATTTGGCTGGAACAAATAATATCCTGATGCACCCGTAGAGGGACTCGCTTTAATGCCGTTTCCACATAGTCGGGTTCGGGTAGAACTTCCAGGAAATTCCCCCCCACCGAAAACAGGACATCCAACTCTCCCCCATAGGCTGCTTGAATCATTTCCGCTGCGGTTAATCCTGGGGATGTTGGCACCTCAAATCCCCATTTTTCACTCAACTGTGCTGCATTTTCTGATGTAATCGGCTTCCCTCCAGGGAGTACCGTGGCGTAGCATCCCATCTCTGCACCTCCTTGCACCCCAGAATGTCCGCGAATCGGCATTAAGCCACAGCCTTCTCTGCCGACAAAGCCTTTGGTTAGGGCTAGATTAATAATGGCTCGCACGTTATCTTCGCCACATTCATGCTGGGTAATCCCCATACTCCAGACAAAGACAGCCTTATTCGCCTCAGCTACCATCTGGGCAAATTCATACATCTGATCACGAGAAGCCCCAGATATCCGTTCAAGTTCCTCCCAGGATTGGCAGTCTAGGGTGTCTTTTAAGTCTTCAAAGTTGTCTGTATAGGTGTTGATAAACGAGTGATCAACCCAATTATTGGCGATTAAATGTTTCAGTGTACCATTAATAAACGCCATATCCCCGCCCATATTTACCAGGAAAAAGTCTTCGGCGAATTTCGTGCCAAATAAAGCACTTTCGGGAATCGACGGCACCCAATAGCGTTCCATCCCCGGTTCCTGGTAGGTGTTGATTACGACTATTTTTGTACCCGCCTTTTTTGCCCAGTGAAGATACTTAACGGTGACGGGTTGGTTATTTGCCACATTAGAACCAAAAAAGACTAATAAATCGGTGCCTATCCAGTCTTTATAGGAACAGGTTGTAGCGGCAACACCTAATGCGGTTTTCAATCCAGCTGTACTGGGAGAGTGACAAATTCTCGCTGCATTATCAATATTATTGGTTCCCATTGCCCGCACCGCTTTTTGGGCAGCATAATAGGTTTCATTAACGGTGCCGCGACTGGTGAGATAAAAGCCAAGTTTATCGGGTGTGGTGGTGCGAATGTGATGGGCAATCGTCTCCAGGGCTTCCTCCCAACTCACCTGATGAAATCCTTTCTCTCCCCGTTGACGCATCATCGGGTAAGGAAGTCGCCCCATCTGTCGCAGTTGAGCACTTTTTTTGCCCTGCAACAGTGATACATCTGCCAGGAGTTGGGGGTCAAAGGCGGGCATTGTATTCATTCGCAGCAGTCGCAATCGGACATTACAGACATGAATGCCTTCTAATGTCCAGTCTTTCATGCCCGTGGTGCCTAAAGCACAACCGTCGCAGACGCCTTGGTTGAGGATATCCCAGGCGTAGGGAAGTTGATCCCGGTTTTCCCAAATGGCGCGAAATACTTCCCAGTAATTGTTCGGGTATTGTTCGCCGATACCGAAGGGTTTCCAGGTTGCCCAATGTTCAGGCGTCCAGTGTTTTTTAGGTTGAGGTAACATAATTGGGAGTGGTGCTAACGCAAGGGATTCTTTAAGGCTATCATTGCCCTAATCTAACAAGATGGTATTGTTAGTCCTATCATGAGTTGGCGATTATAATGTTAAGCTTATTATTATTTTTAGCCCTGGGTTTTGTGGGCAGTGGTCATTGCGTGGGAATGTGTGGTCCTTTTGTCATGGGCTATACCCGACCTCAGTCTAATCCCTGGTATTCTCATGTTTTGTATGGGCTAGGGCGTTCGACAACCTATGCCGTTCTGGGATTTCTTGCCAGTAGCTTTGGTCAAATTATACAGGGTTTACTGGGATTACGAGCCAGTATTTTAATTGTGGCGGGGCTAATTATGGTTTATTTAGCCTTGGGACAGTTACATTTATTACCAGTGCAACTCCCGCCTGTGCAAAATTGGCGCTGGTATCAAAAGAGTATGGGGCGGTTATTTGCTAGTACGAGTTGGTATCGCACCTATCCCTTGGGTCTATTGTTGGGGTATATTCCTTGTGGATTAACTGCGATCGCACTGAGTCTGGCTATCACTCAACCTATTCCTGTCGCCACTGTGGGTATGTTTCTGTTTGGCTTAGGCACAATGCCCGCTATGGTAGGATTTGGGCTATTAATTCAGCGACTGAAGGTTCCCAAACTGCAACGGTATATGGCAGGGGCGATGGCTGTATTGGGAGTGTTAACCATTTGGATGGGGATTCATCGTTTGGGTTGGCTTCCTGCACCGCCTCAGAGTGCATTACTGATGCGATTACATCCGACTTCGATTCCGATGGAAGATTCGGAGATGCCTCAAATGCACCATCATCATTATTGACATCCTCACCACGCCGTAGTAGGGGTTTGGTTACCCATTGGTGTCAACTTAAGCGCCAAAAGCAGGGGGAGCAATGTAGAGACGCGCCATGGCGCGTCTCTTAGCTGGGGGAGCCCTATAGAGGTGTTCCGAGGGAACTATGACTTGTATAACGTTTTTATTTCTGTCGCTAATTATCAGAAAATAAACCCAAGGATGTTATCTACAAAGAGAGATAGTTTAGCAAAGTAAAATTTATCTCTATAGGCGGAAAATAATAGCCCTTTTATTAGTGTTGATCTCAAAAACAGTACCTAAAGGTAGATATAACAAGAAGATTTGTTAAATTAAGATTAAATTGTTAGTCTTCTAAAGTGCCGCGCCGTAGTAGGGGTTTGGTTACCAAACCCCTACTTATCCTGTAACACGACTACCGGTTTACCTTCCGGATTCCCTGACTCCTCGGATGAAATCCTGTGTAGGTTACTTACCTGTAACATTCCTTGGTTATCAGGTTTGATGGGGGGATAGAGTTCGCCCATAGTTTTCGATTACAGTAACAAAGGCGGTGGCGCTATTATCGCCGACGACGGATGGTGGTGCGATCGCGTATAATTTTTTCCTAGTTTTTACTATGGCAAATTCTAGGCAATTGACAACAACGATAGACGCGAAAGCGGGTCAGGTGTATATCCCAGACTCTCATCCTGACAACCGAAACGCCTACTGGCGGCGTATCCACGGGATTCAGTGGCTGGTGATTCTCACGGTTGTGGGGTTGGGTATGTTTGGCTGTAAGTCCTCTCAACCCACTCAAGACGCCCAGAGTTCCTCACCCCCCGCATCAGAAACACCCGCAGATTTTTCCTTTCCCGTGATTACCCCGAATGTCTCACCCCTTCCCACAGAAACACCGACGCCCTCACCCCTCCCCACGCCGACGATTTCACCCACGCCACCAGAGATAGTGGTTTTACCTACTCCTGAACAAGTCCCCAATAATACACCATCTGTCCCCCCTCAGATACCCTCCCCCACTCCAGAAATTTCTAAAGCTGTCCCACCCCCTTTACCCAAACCACCCGGCGTTGATACCCCTAAGCCGACGATGAAAGGTTTACCCGATGGCAATTATTTTTATGGCGAATCAGCGGAATTTGACCGTCCGGGTAGTCGGTATTTAGTGTTTATCAAAACTGATGATAGGCTAATTGGACAGGAGTATTTTTGGCAAACTGAGCAGAGTCGTTGTTTTAAAGGGATAGCTAATGAAAATATCGTCAAAAATGTGAAAACTGCTTATCGCGAACCTTCTCGCGAGGCGGAAGAGGTACAATGGTCATTTGAAGATATGAACCCGATAAAGCTGAGTGAACTTCAGCCGATTAGCTGGGAGAAAGCGCCTGATTTTGCTAAGAGTAATTTACAAGAATGCGTGAAACTTTTTAGTGTTTTTAATGAGTAACCGAATCTCAAGAAAGCAATACCTTGAGACAGACCCCACCCTCACCCTCCCCTGATCAGGGGAGGGAACTTTTTGTCGCGCTGACCTTGACGGAATATAGGTTTTATGGTATAGAGAAAGTAGGTAGTCTCAAGCTTCTGGTTTAGAAGTAATTAATTGTGACTAATGAACGACTTACTCAAGATCAGTTAACCCAACTCGTCGCTGAGGTGGATCAATTAGCTAGACGCCACGAGGCTGAAATTGACCGCCAAGAAGTTCAGCAGATTTTGCAGGAATTGAATTTACCACCAGAGTTGCTAGATGAAGCGCTGGTACAGTTACGCCGTCGCCAAGCGTTAGCCGTTCAACAAAAACGGAATCGCTGGATTGGGATAGGAGTGGGGGTGGCGATAGTGGGTGCGATCGCAGCCTCCACAGTATTCATTGTAAATCGCCAACGTGCGATCGCGGCAGTTTCTGTCTCTGGAAGTTGCATTACCCCGAATCAGCAGACGTGTGAACCCATATCGGAGATTAATCGCCAACAGATAGTCTACCGCGTTACCTTACAAGACGCACCTGTAGGACAAACGCTTTCCTTACAGTGTGATTGGATGAATCCCAATGGTCAAATTGTACATCAGAATCGCTATCAAACCCAGAAAATTGACCGAGAGGTTTGGCATACCTATTGTCGTCACACCTTAGATTCTACGGGAACTTGGCAAGTGCGGATGAGCTTAGGCGATCGCACCCTTGAGAAAACATCGTTTACAGTTAAATAATCTGAACTATTCACTCAAATTTTGTTCGCATAACTGAAAGACAAAATGAAGCAATCCTAAAATCTCTTCAATCTACTTAGGGTATCCTTGTAGTGTGAACATCTTACTCGCTACTAATACCCCAATTAAATGCATCTGGGCGCAAGCCTTGCGCCCCTACGGTTTCCAGGTATAAGATTAATCGCTCAAATTAGGTGTGCCACGCCACTACGGTATATTAATAATTTAAGCAATTCACAAAGGCGTATCTCAGCACCATTTTAATCAAATTAATTCCAAATTCAATTATTGTGATTAATCCTGATCATTTTATCGGCTATTGGGGTCTTAATTCACCCGACGAACTCGAAGCGACGTTAACTAACGTACTCATTGCCGCGACAAGTTTCAAGACATCAAATCGGTTGACAAATTCCAGCGATAAAGTCTCTAAAAATGGTACTTTGAATTGGGGTGTTAGGTATATTGGCAATAATCCGGCTAATTCCTTAGCCAATAAAGACGGTATCATCGCCGCGTTATCCGCCTCTGGTTTTCACGACTCCGCCGATGCTTGGGTGAAGGTGGAAAATAATCATCTAATTTTAGGACGTGAACCCTTTGGACGTGTCCCTCTCTATTGGAAAAAACAGGAAAAAGTTATCTGGTTTGCGTCTAAGTTACAGCTATTATTACCCCTGCTTAAAACACCAGAGGTGAATAGTCATGGGTTGTATGGTTATAGCTGTTTTTCCTATGTTCCCACACCGTTGACCCCAGTAGCCCATATATTTTCTGTAGCGGCTGGAACCGTTGAAACCTGGCAAGTTAAATCTGAACAAGACTTAACTCATACCACTCACCGTTATTATCAATGGCAATCGGCTTCTGTGTTAATTCACGATGAAAACGAAGCCATCTCTCAACTGCAAATCCTGTTAAAAAATGCCGTACATCGACAACTGGAAAATTTGCCTAGTGAACCCGTTGGCGTTTTTCTGTCTGGCGGGTTAGATTCATCTACAATAGCGGCATTATTAGTGCAAGCGGGAGTAAAGGTTAAAGCCTATACCTTAGATTTTGGGTTAGCGGGTGTCTCGGAATTGCCCTATGCTGAACAGGTGGCTGACTATCTGCATATTCCCCTAGTTAAAGTTGATGCCACACCTCGTCGAATCAAGCAAGCCATCAAAGCTACAGCGACGGCGTTAGATTTGCCCTTTGGTGATGGTGTAACGGTTCCGTTATATTTATTGTGTCAAGCGGCGAGTCAAGATACAGAGGTTATTTTTAATGGGGAAGGCGGCGACCAACTTTTTGCTGGATGGACGAATAAACCGTTAATTGCGGCTGGTGTTTATAATCAAGAACATCAGGGCGGAAATACAGGATTTACCCAACAGTATTTGCGAACCTTTCACCGTCTTTGGGGATATGAGGAGCGGGTATTTCAGAATCAGATAAACCAGGAGTTATCGGTACAACCGGAACAATGGTTAGCCGAGGCTTTAGAGCCTAAGTTTACCACGACTCTTTTAGATCGATTGCGTCGGGCGACGTTAATGTTAAAAGGCGCACAAAATATCCACCCACGGGCGACTAACTTAGCATTCTCTCATGGATTGTGGGTGCGATCGCCTTTTTGTGACATTCCGTTATCCGAGTGGACATTTCAGATACCGGGGGAGTTCTACCTGCGGGGTGCTTGTGAAAAATATATCCTCAAACGTGCGGTGGAATCTTGGTTACCGCCAGAGGTGGTGTGGCGGGAAAAACGGGGGATGGGAGTGCCGTTAACGGTGTGGTGTTTAAATGAGTTATGGTCTGAGGTAGGATATTGGTTAAATTCGGGTATTTTAGAAGCCGAAGGACGATGGCAACCGCAATTACCCCTGCAACTGATTAAAGGGGAATTTAGTGCCTATTTGCGAGGGCGACGAGTTGGTGAGATTCTTTGGTTACTGATAATGTGGCAAGTTTGGCGCAGGAGGGTGTTAAATGAAACAGTATCTGGGTATTCTGGGTTACATCCCTTTTGGTTACCGTCTCGGTTTTGGCGATGGTATTGGAAATTACAGGATGAATGATGAATTATGAATTGCCTATTGCCTGTTTCTCTAGAAGGGCGGGTTTAGTTAAGTTATCGGTTGTGTCTAAAATGGTATCGGTAAAACCCGCCCCTACACCATGGCTTTAGACGCGCCATGGCATATATTTGTGGGATTACCGACGGCGGCGACGTTGTTTGAAGCGTGGAATAAGTTGCAGCCGTTGATTACAAAATTATTCTGGTTGTGATTTTATTATGGGAGGCAGAGCCTCCCTAGGAGCATTCCCAGGCAAAGCCTGGGAACGAGGGAAATGTAGGGGCGCAAAGCTTGCGCCCTCACATCAGAACAAAGGGCGAACCGACAAAATTGATAGGAAAAGAGTCGTTAATTGATGTAAGCGGGTCGCCCCTACAAACACCGATATTACCAATGAAAAATAACCCATGACAAATGACCAAGAATTACTGGATATCTACGGTTCACCCCTCTATGTTTATCAAGGCGATCGCATACGGGATACAATTCGTTATATCTCTTACTCTGTCCCCTATCCGCGCACTCGGTTCCAGTTTGCGAGTGTGACGAATGGTAATGTCGCTTTGCTGCAAATCTTCCAACAAGAGGGGTGGGGACTTCATGCAAATACTCCCGGAGATATCTATTTAGGATTAAAGGCGGGATTCGCCCCGGATAACATTGTTTATAGCGGCAGTAATTTGAATTATCTGGAAATGGAGCAAGTTCTCCACTGGGGAATTACTACCTTAAATTTAGATAGCATCTCTCAATTAGATTTATGCTGTCAAGTCTATCAGACCTTAACCCCCAAATTACCCCAATTAAACTTAGGATTACGCTTAAATGTACCGGAATTAACCGGGGATAGCCGGATTGGAGTTAGACCGGAAGATTTCCCCGAAGCCCTGAAAATTACCCAATCTGCGGGATTACAAGTCAAGGGTATCCATTTCTATCGCGGAACGGGGACAAATGCAACCAAAGCCTTTACTCAAGTGATTGATTCCTTATGTGAGATTGGTCAACAATTACCCGATTGGGACTATTTAGACTTTGGTGGTGGATTTGGCTATCCCTATCAGGGGAATGGCGTCGCCTTTGATTGGCAAGGATTTGGCAAGGCGATAACTCAGAAGCTAGAGACAATCGGCAGAACTATAGATTTAATTATAGAACCTGGACGAGCCGCGATCGCAGGATGTGCTTCCTTGTTGGCAAAAGTCGTTTCAGTTAAGTGGCAAAATGGGAAACAAATTCTCGGCGTTGATACCACCGTAGCGAATTTATCGGTTCCTTCGGTACATGGTGGCTATCGAAAAATTGTCAGTTTCACTGATAACCAGCAAGAACTTTATCCTACAGATGTGTGTGGGAATACAACCTATTCACGGGATTACTTGGGGCGCAATTGTCAACTCCCCGCGTTAAAGATTGGAGATGTTATCGCGATTCTGGATAGCGGTGCTTACGGATATGCGATGTCGTCTCATTTCTTACATCGTCCGCGTCCGGCTGAGGTTTTAGTTGAACAGGGAACTCACCGATTGATTAGAAAGCGGGAAGATTATAGTATTTTATTAAATAATCAGGTATTTGCTTAATTTCACAGGTGCGTAGGGACGCACTGACGTGCGCCCTTTACTTAATGTACACCTTAGGAAACCTCAAAATTATATTTTTTTAACGCAGAGGTACGCAGAGGTTGACGCAGAGGTACGCAGAGGAATGGAGAGTATGTGAGTGAATTGTTTAGCAAATTACTGAAATAATTTTAAGTAAAAATCGCTGCTCATGAAATGTATTCAATGTCAAACTGACAATAATCTCAAAGACCGCACCGCCAATCAAGGGCGATGTAAAAATTGTGGACATCCTTTTGTCTTTGAACCTACGACGATGGGTCAAACTAAAATTACTGATTCATTTTTTGCCAAAGCTATCTCTGACTTATCAGTCAACGGTACTTTATTCTTTACCCCTAAGCAATTATACTACCTCATCGACAAGCGGCTTAAACGCAAAGTCAATAATTTTGCGCTGCAAATTTTTGCCTTACTTTTAAGTTTAATTATACCTTATATCGGAATCCCGCTCTTGATTTTTTCTTGTTACAAGATTAGCAACTCTGCCAATACGCCTCGAAAACTCCGTAATCGCAATGCCAGATTTTTACAAGTTATTGGTGGATTTATCCTCGCTTATGGAATTTTAACCCTTTTTACCTCTACCGTATCTGAAAGTAGTGCTTTACTCCTGTTTGCACAATTCGCGATAACCATCATTGTGGGTATGGTATCGTTCTATTTAGGGATTCGCCAGTTACGTCGCCAAAGCACATTGTCCCAAACCTTTTCGATGACACTGCATAAATTCCAAGGTTGGTTAGAACGTTGGCAACAAATTAATGGTACAGTTGAGCCACTATTACCTCCTCCTAATCAGGAACGTTTACCCACATCCATTAATCCGGATATCACCGTCTATAGTTTTGACCGAGTTGTCATTTGTGATAGTGCTACTATTGCTCAACTGCTGATTGCTAATAATTTTCACTTTGAAAATAACTGTGCGGTGCTGAGTATTACGGGGTACCCTCAAGGCATTTTTTCAACGGTATTAGAGATGCTGCGACGCAATCCCGAATTAAAGGTTTACGCCCTTCACAATGCTAGTCCCCACGGTGTCACTTTGATTCATAACTTGCGAACGAGTTCTTATTGGTTTGCTGAGAGTACCGTGACGATTTATGATTTAGGATTACTTCCCCGTCATGTCTTAAATAGTCGCAATCTTTTTATTCAATCTTCCCCAGAATCAGCAGAACAGGCGAGACAATTAGGGGTAGAGGTACGGCGAGAGTTATTGGCTGAGGAACTAGCATGGTTAGAATCCGGTAATTTTGTCGAGTTGGAATCATTTACACCGCAACGGCTATTACAGATAGTAACTCAAGGAATTAATCGGAGTCAAATTAGTACAGGGGGGAGAGATTTGGTATTTATAGACGTTGAAAGTGATAGTAGTAGTGATGTTTATTTGGTTTCCTCCGACAGTTTTGGTTAAAACTTATAGCGGTTACCAAGCTGATGATTTCACCCGAATGTAGGGGCGCAATGCTTGCGCCCTTTCCGATGTATCCCATCAGACTAGATAGTTCTATATAATCAAACTACAAGTTAAAAATATTGACGCTATCCTTCAGGAACGCTGCGCGAACGCTAACACACTCGACTGGATTGATATCATGTCCAGTTGAATACCCATAATTACGGTGATAGGAAGAGGGGGAGAGGGGGAGAAGTTTTTATTATGGGTGATGGGTCCGGACATCATCTGACACAGATAAAATTGTGGATTAGATTTGTCCGTTTTATGGGCGCACGCCATGCGCCCCTACCGTTCCTGATTTTTGCATTTGTTCTATTCTTTATGGAGGTGTTAGTAGTGATGAACATGCTTTAAATACAATGATTTAGACATTAGTGGTATTAAGGTTTAAATGCCGAACAGATGACAACAAATTACAAATGAAAAATCAACTAAGCCAATATTCCAAACTAACAAGTAACCAAAGCTTCACCCCATAACGGTTCCAGGTATCCCCACGATACTCAATCCAATCGCGAATTACTGCCTGATTTAAATAAGGCGATATAGCACATTTTTTCGACAACAACAACGCCTTGGTTTGTCGTTGCCAATAGTGACGAAACCAAAACTGCACCGGCACCATCATCCCGCTTTTGGGACGCTGAATAATTGCCCCTGGTAAGATATCCGCAACCGCTTGCTTGAGAACAGCTTTCTCCTGATTTCCCGCTAGCTTATATTCCGGCGGAGTTTCCATTGCCATCTGCACAATTCGCTGGTCAAATAAGGGAGAACGCCCTTCTAATCCAGCGGCACGAGTCAGATTATTCACCTTGGTTAAAATATGATCCGCGCCTTTAAATTTAATATTGAGTCCCATTAACCGATTCAGATACTGCGCCGATGAAAATAAGTCCGCCTCAAAGACAGATGGCGTGGTTTTAACCGAATCCAATATCTCTGGATTCAACAACCTCGGTAAATCAGCAGCGCATTTTTTAAAGGAGTTGAGATAAGCAGAAACTAAATTAGGTTTATTGTCCGGAGAACCGTATAACTGGTTAAGCAACATCGGCTGATTTTTCGGTCCACCAAAACAGGGATCTCCCCCTTCGCCATTGAGAATAATCGTAACCGCTTCTTTCGCTAGTTGGGCTAATAAATAATTGGGAACCGTTAACGGATCACCAATCGGATCATCCAACTGTGCCATAGTTATTGGTAATTGACCCCACATTTGTTCTGGAGTAATTTCTAAGATGTGGTGCTGCGTGTGGCAATGTTGGGCAACTAAATTGGAGAATTCTAATTCATTGGGATAATCTGCGCCAAAATGAATCGAGTAGGTATGAACCGGATGGGGATGAAATTTAGCCGTGAGTGCAGTGATGCAACTCGAATCCAATCCCCCCGATAAATAAACCCCCACAGGTTCAGTATGGGGTAAGTATTCCTGAACCACCTGATCGAGGCGCGATCGCAACTGCTGAGCGTGCCATGCTAAACTTTGTTGAGGATGGGTAATTTGTTCTTGAGGTTCCCAGTAAGGTTCTGGCTGTCCATCAGGTAACTGTAACACCGTACCTGGGCGCAATTCCCGCACCTGTTGCCAAAGTGTGCGTTCTCCGGGGACAAATGCACAACATAAATAATCCCGCAACGCAACTAAATCCAAGTCGGCTGAATGGTGGGGGCGCAGGGTTCTCAACCGAGGCGCAATCCAGCAAGAGGAACCCACAGTCGTATAATATAACGTCCGACCGCCGACGCGATCGCGCACCAACCACAACCTCTGACTCGGCTGATGCCAAATCGCTAGCCCAAATACCCCTTCCAGGTAATCTAAACAATCCTGTCCCCAACGTTCCCACAGTAGCGCCACCAACCCTTGATCTGTTCCCCGCCAATCCCTAGGTTCAATGCCTAAGAGTTGCAACAATCTGACAGAATTACTTAACCAGATATCCCCAACCACCCCATAGTCTCCTTGAGGACTAAAAGCGGGTTGAATCAGAGTTACCGCTAACTGGTTGGGAATCAAGAATGTACAATCTGGCGGTTCAGCGCGAAATTGCCCCCAGGCTAACAACCAAGCCGGGTGAACCGAGGGAATGGACTCGTCAACTTGTTGCTCATTTAATCCGGAAAATAGCCATCTCATATAATATCCGATTGAATCCTTACTGTTCCCTGTTCCATTCCTCCCTCAATCCTAGTTTCACATCTTAAATGAAAATGCTATATAAGATAAATCTCAGCCATGACGATTTGACTAAACCCTAATCTCACTAACTAATATGCAGATTAAATATACCCTGTCCGAAGACCATAAACCCAAAGCTTGGTACAACATCCAAGCGGATTTACTTGATTATCACGCGGGACTATTATGTGATAGCGAGTATAGTGACCAGGAAATTGCCATGGCTTTAGCTGGTTTGCCGATTGTTTCATAGGAAATGATAACGGTTTAGGGAGATAGGATTAGCTGAATATTTTGGAGACGTTCCACCGGAACCTCTCCAGAGAGTGTGTTTGTCCTAATCGATGGGTCTACTACTATATTCAATGGTTCAAAGACTGTAAAAGGTAACCGGGAACGGGAAACAGGAAATACCACCAAATTTAAGTAAATAAGCTGAGATTTTTGGCTTATGAATTTTTAGTAGACCAACGATCTAAAATTGTCCTGATTGCGGCAATCGCGATACAAGCGATACCCCCTACTTCCAATATCCAGTTCATTCTCAATCCCACCAGTTGCCAACCTAGCAAGGTATCAATATGATGAAATGATGAGGCGCGAATGACAATAAAACAAGAAAGAAACATTAGACCTAAGAACGCTAATCGATAGGTTCGTCGTTCAGCATAGACGGCGCGTCCGATAACTGAGAGTAAAATTAACGCCGCAATCACGATTCCCCCAATGAATTGCACCTGAACCATGCGGCGCTGCTGATACCAACCCTGGGATATTGCTAATTCCTTGCCAACTGTAGTTAACCAAGACTGAAGATCGAGTTGCTTGTTAATACCCAGTAATACTAAAATAAGGGCGAAGAATCCCCATAGCCAAAGATTTCGATTCACTCGCTGTAGAAATACGAGCCGATGAGGTAAGGCACAGATCAGGCACAATAACGCTGTGATAAAATACACCACAACTGTAAACCAGCCTATGAACGTAGGATCACCGATTCCGGGTTGCCAGTGACCATTAATAATAACCGCAAAGAGTTGCATTTTGTTGGGAAAAACATTCTAACGTACCCACATAGAGTAGGGACACGACATGTCGTGTCCCTACTTCTTTTATTTATACCCTATTATCGACTCGACGCCACAAGTTGCTGAGGCTGGTAATCGGAACCCTGCTTATTGGCACAAAAGCCCAAATCACGCTTTTGTCCCGGTTCAATCACCTGTCCCCAATCCATCGGCGTGACAATATAGTGCGATCCTTTCTGTTGAAAATTCCCATTCCAACTCTGATTAATCGCCGCCTGATTCAGGTTAAATTGCACTTGCCAGTCGCGCACTTTGTTATCCGTAGGATTGATTACCGCTAAACTCATGCAAAATCCCTCTTGCCAATCGGATTGTAGATTAGAGACGACTTTTAATTGGGGTGGAGTGGTGGGAATCCTAACGGCGGGGGAAAACTCAGAGTTAGGGCTAACCGCTACCGCTGAAAGTTGTCGCGGCTGATAATCCGAACCTCGCTTATCAGCGCAAAATCCCAACTCCTGGCTTTCTCCCGGTGCGATCGCGCGTCCCCAGTCTAACGGTTTTCCGACATACTCTGAACCCTGGGCTTTAAAGTTCCCATTCCACGTCTGACTAATTGTCGCCTGATTCATCTGGAACTGCACTTGCCAATCCTTCACCGCCTGATCTGTGGGATTGCTTACCTCAATACTCAAACAAAACCCATCTTGCCAATCTGATCGCATCGTCGAAGTCACTTTCAATTCCGGTTGACGGGGACGAGGTTTGGGGGTGGGATTAATCCCTATGGACGGACTGGGTTTAATATTAGGAATTAACGCGGTTGCGGGCTTGTGGGTAAACCGAGTGGCAATTAGGACTCCTTGCAGTAAGTCTTGCTTCGGTTCCTCCACCGTCAACCAGTCATCTTTGAGCAGTCCTCCCGTATCATCACTATTGGGATTCCAACTCCAGTAGGCAAAACCCAGATTCTCTTTCTGCACAAAATTAACCAGCTTCCGTTGCCAAACGCCTTCCTTGGATTGGGAATCAACTTGTCGTCCGCCAAACTCCCCGATAAAGACTGGCGCGATCCCTTTTCTAGCAATATAATTCCAGCCAATTTCCCAACGACGGGTGAGATTTTGGGGAAAACTCGGTTCAGAAAACCAGGGTTGATCAAAGACACCAGCACCGTATTCATGGGGGGAATACACCACTTTGTTGGGACGGGACAATCGCACTGGGAATCGTTCCACGCCCTCTAAATTGGCGCCCATCCAATGAATGTCTAGTTTTTGACCAGGAACGTTATTTTCCACCCCTTCGACAACAATTAACCAATCCGGGTTTATCTCCAGAATCGCATTTCCAGCGCGTTCCGCCGCCAGTCGCCAATCGGTTTCCAAATCCCCAGTTCCCCAACTGGCGCGACCATGGGGTTCGTTTTTCAGGTCAGCCCCAATCACATTTAATTGATTTTTGTAGCGTCTGGCTAACAGTTTCCAGGTGTCGATCCAGTCTTCCTCTGTGAAGCCATCACCGTACCACAATTCCGGAATCCGTTCGTCATTGAGTCGGTGCGAGTCCAACAGAATCATTAACCCTTGGCGATCGGCTTCCTGGATAATCATATCCATCACCTCTAGGGGCGATTTTCCTTCCAGTTCGGCATTGGCACCGATACTGTAGTCAATACCCGTCACGTCTTCTGATCTGAGGGATTTTACGGCATAAGGAAGTCGGATCATGTTGTATCCTAATCCTTTAATCTGAGCCAACATATCTTTGTAGTCCCGTTTCCACAAACCGTGGGGGGCGTGCATTTCGGTTTCAATACCAAACCAGTTCACGCCTCGCAGCAGGACAGGTTGACCCGTCGCATCCACGATTTTCGCACCCTGGGTTGAAAGGGGGAAGGTAACGGTAATTACTGGATTGTTCGTCGCCGCCACGGGTAAATCAGCCGACCAATCTACGCCCATCACCAGTGACAAGAGGAAGGCTAAGGCGAAACAAATACCTCGGCGCAAGCCCCGGGATTTTCCCATCCGGTATCTGTTGGTCTGAGTCTGTTGGTCTTGGACAAATGGGGAAACACCCCCAGGCGTGTCTCTACACCGATCTGGGTGGCGTGGAAATGATGTCAAGAGATTCCACATCCTGTGTAGAAACAGGGATAGGGTGTGGCTAATGGATAAAAGCGGGTCTCGGAAGAATTTAAACATAGTGCTGTGGACATCCGAATCAGAAACGGTGATGATTTCAACCTCGGCTTGGCAATTCCTGTAGGTTGCGGTGGACTTTTATTCCGATCGACTCCTCAAACCGATCACTTTCCTGTCTAGTAAACATTCTAGATAAAGTCTAGGGGTTACAGCCAACTGGCTTAGGGTTAAGAACTCAGCCAAAAATTGTGAGAACAGGGTAGAGCTTGGTCGTTTTTGGTTAAGACTGTTGATTAACCTGTCAAGTTTGACCAAAAGTCACTCTCTTATGTTCCCTCGTATGAGTAATATTTTCTCTCTTAGAACTTTAATTATAAAGCTATTATGAATATGTAAAGGCTTTGTAAAAATACGGATTAATCCCTGGATTCTTAATCGGAAGTTCATAAAAATATATGGACATTTTTTGATACAAAGATTAATCTAAAACTAGCACTCATTGACGTGCTTCTGCCAATCGGAATTTCTCTAGCCAAATCTTAATAGTAATCAGCAGTACGACAACTACTGTAAATTTTCACTAGGAACTATACATTATGACGGGTTCTCCACTACAACGATTCGTGCTTATACCAGCGGTTATTTCGGCAGCAGTCTTTGGTGTGTTGACCTTGCCCTTAGCTATCTTTGGAGATCAGCCAGTAACCATTCAACTTCAAGATGAACCGATATTTCATGGGCAGCTCAGAGATCCCGATGTGGCAATGCCTTACCTAGGTTTAGCGGCTGTACTCGCCTTAACTGCAGGAACGTCTAGCATCGCCATAACAGGTTGGCGTCAGTCTGCCCGTAAATCGGCGGCGGCACAAGCCCAACTCTCCAGTTTGGAGCAAAATTTGAAAGAACGAGACCAATTGTTAGAATCTCTCAAAGCTGAAGAATCTCGATTAACCGCCTCTGGCTTAGCTTCCTTTTTGGATGAAGAACTCCAAAGCGAACTCCAGGCATCTTCAGAACAGAAGCAGACTCAATCCGAATCAGAACCACCACCCCAACAGAGTCAACCGGAACCCGCCAAGTCATTACCCCAAACGACTAAACCGGAACCTGTACCGACTCCCCAGCCAAAAGTCAAACCAGAACCTGCACCGTCATCCCCTCCCTTTGTGATTAGTACCTCACTGGTGAGAGCGCCTTCTGGGAGTTCTGCTCAAGCCACAGTACAATCCGCCGCCGCCAAGTTTGCTTCAGCTCAAACCTACATGGCTTATGCGTCCAAAAAAGCCATGAGCGAACCGCAGAATGTGACCCCTGCGCTCACTCCCTCGGACTTAGAAAAACTTCAAAGTCAATTTCAACAGATTAAGGAGCAAATGGAATTTCTGCACAAGGCAATAGAAGCCCAGCAGGATAAAGCACCCGATGCCTCAGGGACACACCCAACACAACTCCGTGTGATTAAGCATTGGTCTGTGGAAAAAATTTCTTAGCCTTTATTACCCCCTGCAAGAGGCGATTGAAATCGCTGCTACACAAACAAAGTCCGCCTGCGCGGACTAGTGCAAGAAGGCAGAAATAACTGAACAGCTAACATCTCCCCCTGCTCCCCCTGCTCCCCCTGCTCCCTCTGCTCCCCCTGCTCCCCCTGCTCCCCCTGCTCCCTCTGCTCCCCCTGCTCCCCCTGCTCCCCCTGCTCCCTCTGCTCCCTCTGCTCCCTCTGCTCCCCCTGCTCCCTCTGCTCCCCCTACTTCATCGTATCTACGAAGCTGCTCAAGTATTTCCATGCCTGCGCGGACTAGGTTAGAACGAGGGTAGCGTTCCCCGGATTTGGTATAACCCCTTCGCTTCGCTCAAGGGCAGGCTTTGGGCTAGGTTTGACCTTGAAGCTGGTTGGAGAGCATAGAAATAATTTGATCTACTTTCCGGCGATTTTGTTCGCCAATCCATAACGGCAGAACTTGAGTCTCTGCTAATTGTAAGACCAGGGACATAATTTCGCTGTTCGATGCTTCTCCGTGGAGAAGTAAGACTAACATGGCTTGGTGTTCGTCTGCCATGCGTTTCGCTTGCGGCAAAATCTCTAGGGACTTAGCCCAGTGGACAGGGAACATCAAGTGAGGCGGTTGATTAGCTCCAATGTCAACGAGGGTTGCCTCTAAAATGGCACAAGTTCCGTCCTCTTTTTCATACCAAGGGCGACTATTTTGGGGAGAAGCTGCTTGTGATTGCATAAGATTGCCCATTGATTGTCTGAATTATTTTTTTCCTATTTAATCAAATTTTTATAAAGATTGTCGAGCTTATCTCAAAAAATACCGTGGAATTACAAACAGGATAATTTGCTAAGAAATAAAATTAAGTAAATGCCACGAGTTTGATTGGTTAATTCATGGATTTCTTTAAAAATTTATTTGATTAAATATTAGGGCGAGTCGCTGGACTACTGTAGATGGGGCAATCGATTAGGGAGGTTGACTCGCCCTTAAGCCGAAGAAGCGCGATCGCACTCTTGGTAGGCACATCCCAAACTTCAGTGGAACCAAGGATCTAAAGCGAGAGTCAGATAGAAGGTTAACCCCTCATTCAGCCAGAACTGAGTTACCCTAAGTGAAGTACCCCAACAAGATCCGCTGAAGTTGGAGATTCCAACTTCTAAAAACAAGGACGGTTTTATTCGTCTTGGCTTACGCCACGCTTACGCGAACGGGATTTCCCGTTTCATCCGCCGATGCCACGTTGGGTACTTTCAGCAACGAGAAAGTCCGGAACTAAATCCGGTGATGGTCTTACTCAGCATCAACAGGCAGCCGTCCGCCTCCCGCAGACAGTGATATTTTGTTAGTCCGCTTGGTTAGAGCGGTTTATGGTT
>NZ_JAVKEW010000042.1:0-25941 GCF_040226375.1 Coleofasciculus sp. G2-EDA-02
CCCCTACCCCCCCCCCCCTTCTCCCCCCCCTCCCCCCCCCCTTACACCCCCCCCACTACTGCGGGGGCCGGGGGGGTAGGGGGGCTCGGGGGGAGGGGGGCCGGGGGGGATGGAGTTGGGGCTAGGGGGTATGAGGGAGAAACGACAAAAGCGTGCGGCTAATCCATCAAATTAGGTATGCCATACCACTACAAATTGGCTTCAGGGGTTAAATAATTATCTCAGCCTTCTTTAGGTATAAATTCATATCAATTCCAGGGAGCAAGATGCTACCCCTACCAATAATTTACCTAATTAGGATGATCCAAATCACCGCAGTAATGTGCTACCTATTCCTTCCTTCCTTCACCCCCAAAAAGACTGGGTGTCGAGGCTTACTTCCCGTCCCATCCGGAAGTTTTCAATATTTCTTAACCCATTGACGATTTTGCTTAAATCTATTTATATTACTTTAGGCTTCGCTCAGTCTTCGACAACCCTGTCATTGTCTCTCTAACTCCTCCTGTCAGTCCACTCCATCCATTGATAGCCCCTTAAACAGAATCGCTTTTTACCACTTCCCTCTCCAATCTTTACCAGAACTTTATTTTTTTTGGTAATTTTAAATGAAAACTTGTTAAAAATTTCATCATTTTCTTCCTACAATTAATAGATAGAGGCTGTAAGAAGTTAATGAACCAGGATAAGAAGCTACTAACTAAACTTATATCTACCAATTGTCACCATACTTAACTCCTATCGTCAACAATGACACCAACGACTTAATTCAAGTCTTTCTCTAAAATCATGAATCATTTTTCCTTAAAAAATCACAATCTATCTCACTTCTTGGCTTATCTTATGCTTTTTTCCCATTCCCGATATCCCCCCGTATCCCAAAACAAGGCTTTAATGAGTCAGCAAAACCCATTAAATCTGAACCAGCGTTTATCAAAGATTGTCCCTTTAACCTGGATCAAAGAAGGCGTTCGCAACCTCAGCATATCTCAGAAAATTGGTTACGGCTACGCCTTAGCGATCGGCATATCCATTCTGGGAACAACAGGAGGATTAATTCTAGGTAATTATTACCAAGAACAAGCCCAACAACAAGAACGGGTTGCCGATCAGCAGCACCATCTCCTCAGCAACCTGGAAAATGCCACCTTTGCTGTGCGATCGCATCCCCAAGCACTATTGGCTACATCGGTTAATCCTAGCCAGGTTGACGCCCAAAAGACTCAGTTTTTAGCCGATGTGGAGCGGATGAAAAGCCTACTCTTTTCGTTAGATACGTTCATCCAAGCATATCCCCATGACTTGGACATTAATACGGCTGAATTACATCATCTTGTTAAGGAGTATGAAGCGAGTATAGACGCCTACAATCAAGTGATTGAATCACTCTGGCAGATCAGTGAATCGGAGAACATGAAGTCAGAGGACGTTTCTGTCATTCAACAAGAACTATTAAAGGCACTGCATCACCCCTCTACCAGTCAAGTGATGGCTCAATTCGATCACCTATCTCATCATATAGAGGATGCCAAAACTAAAGCTGAAACGCAACAGTTTCAGGCAGATCAAAAACTGGCACAAGCAGAAGCCCTACGCCTGCAAATCACCGTTATTAGTTTACTACTATCAGTCGGTATCGCCGTACTCTTAGCCACTATTACCAGCCGTGCGATCGCGTATCCTATCGAAACAGTAACTCAAGTAGCTAGTGCGATCGTCAAAGAATCCAATCTAGAGATTCGCACTCCCGTTACCACCAACGATGAAGTCGGTTCATTAGCCACATCCCTAAATCAGCTTGTCCAGTGGGTAGATGACTCAACTCAAGAACTGCAACTAGCGCGTCAAACCTTAGAACAGCGCGTCGAGGAACGGACGCAAGAATTGACCCAAGCGCTCAAAGAACTCCAACACACCCAAGCCCAACTGATTCAACGAGAAAAAATGTCCAGTTTAGGACAAATGGTAGCCGGGATTGCCCATGAAATTAATAATCCAATTAACTTTATCTACGGTAATCTAGATTATGCTAAGCGATCAATTAATGACTTACTGAACCTACTAGAACTTTATCGGCAAGAATATCCTCAGCCTAATGCAGCAATTCAAGAACAAAGCGAAGCGATGGATTTAGATTTTCTCATCGCCGATATGCCGAAAATGCTGTCGTCCTTAAAAATGGGGGCTGAACGAATCCAGGAAGTTGTCTTATCATTGCGAAACTTCTGTCGTCTGGATGAAGCACAGTTGAAACAGGCAGATATTCACGAAGGACTAGAGAACACCCTCTTGCTTGTCGGTCATCGAATCCAGCCAAATATTAACATCGTTAAAAAGTACAGTCAATTACCGCGAATTGATTGTTATCCGGCTCAACTAAATCAAGTTTTTATCAATATTATCAGCAATGCCATTGACGCCTTAGAAGACATTCAAGGTAAAGCCATCCCGACAATCGTCATTCGTAGCGAAACCATCAATAATCGTTGGATTCGCGTAGCAATTTGGAACAACGGTGAAGCGATTCCAAGAGAAATTAAAGACCGCATATTCGATCCCTTTTTCACCACCAAGTCTGTTGGCAAAGGGACAGGGATGGGATTGGCAATTTGTTACCAGATTGTGAAAAAGCACCAGGGTAAAATTGAAGTCACCTCTGAACCAGGGAAAGGAACTGAATTTGTGATTATGCTACCCATTCAAACAGAACAAGAGATGGCGATATCCGCTTAAATATTCAAGACATATACCTCACCTTGTCCATGTTTCTTCTAATCCTGAAACACCATAATCGCACCTGAATAACAAGCCACCCAAACCTGATTCGTTTCTGGATCATAGGTAATGCCAATAGGATTAGCATTGGTGTTCACCGTTTGCTGAATTGACATGTCGCTGGTGCGAACCTTACTCATCGTATTCGAGTGGTAATTCACCACATACATAAATTGACCATCATCGGATATATCCATACTGCGCGGTGCATTCCCGGTGGCAACTTTGCGTAAAACTTTACCTGTAGCTAAATCAATTTTAGCCACCGTTCCTTCCCCATTTAAGGTGGCGTAGAGATACTGATCGGCTGGATCAATGCTTAAATGACGCGGCGAATTACCAATGTTTTTGATCCAGTCGAGTGAGAAATCGTTGAGATCGACAACAGCAATATCATAAGACCCCATTACCGCCACATACGCTTTTTGAGACGCCCTATCAACAACAATTCCCCGGGGATATCGACCCAATTTAATCCGCCGAACTTCCTGATTTTGCTGACTATCGACAACGCTTAAATCCCAACTACACCAATTACTGACGAGAACCAACCGATTATCGGGGCTAGTGGCGACAAATTTAGGCACAGACCCAACTTCAATCACTTGGTCAATTTCTAAATTATCAGTATTGATGCGATACAAAAAACTATTGTCTGTTTTTTGGGAAGGATCACATTTATCACTTCCTGGCTTATTAAACCCTGAACCATACATTTGGTAGTTAGACACCCAAGCATATTGCCCATTATCAGAAAATGCCGCTTCAACGGGAGATCCTTTATAGGTTCCATTCCCCTTTGAATGCCCGTATTTCTGCAAATTCACGGCATCGGCAATGGTTTTGACTAAGTTATATTGGCGGTCGTAAACCGTAATTGTATGGCTGTACATCATGTTCTGGGCAAAAAATAACCCCCGACCTGAATGCACAATGGATTTGGGGGAAATTTTGCCAGCAATGGTGTGTTTAAGCGTCATCTGGCTGGACTGACGTTGCTCATTGTCCTTTTTTTTTTCGCTGTCTTCGTTAGTAAAGGAGTCCTGATTAAAGGGACTGTTATCAGAATTTTCCGTCGGTGTAGAGAACGAATCTTGATTCGAGGGACTCGTGTCGTAATTTTCTTCCGGTTCGATGAATGAGTCTTGATTAAAGGGAGTATCGTCAGAGTTTTCCTCTGGTGTAGAGAACGAGTCTTGATTCAACTGTGCAGTCGGAGACTCAATCGGGGATGGTGTTACCGCAGGAGATGGCAATTCTAATGCGGCTTTGGTGCTAGAACCCACCATACCATCTACGTTTAATCCTTTGGCTTTCTGAAATTGAATCACGGCTGTCTCAGTTAAGCTGCCATAATAACCTGTGAGCGGTCCATCGTAATACCCCTGTTCTTTTAAGGTTCTCTGTAGCGCTGTCACGTCTGAATTGCGACTCCCTCGCTTGAGGACTAAACCAGGATTAGCGAATCCAATTCGATCCTCTGTAACCTCAGTAGATGGGGGAGTTTGTGAGGAGGATGAAATCGGCTTCGATTCTAGTGCTGCACGGGTTTGAGAACCGGCAATACCATCGACGGTTAATCCGTGGGCTTTTTGCAGTTGAATCACGGCGTCTTGGGTGGTTGAGCCGTAGTAGCCGGTAATCGGTCCACTAAAGTAGCCAGCCACTTGTAAATTTCGCTGTAGAGAGGTGACTTGAGGATTGCGATCGCCTCGCTGGAGGATAAAATTGGGTCGGGCGGATACTAGGGGTTTATCGGGTTCTGGTGTGGGTGAATCCAACTCTAGGGGTGTTGGTGTTTGGGAATCAATACTCGAATTAGTCGGTGCGGCTGAGTCGGACTTTAATGTGGCGGTGGTATTCGCCCCCACGATACCATCGGGGTTGAGTCCATTGGCTTTTTGAAATTGGATGACGGCGGCTTCGGTTAAGGGTCCATAGTAACCCGTAATCGGTCCTGTAAAGTAACCCTCTGCTTGCAGAGTTTTCTGAAGATTGGTAACCTCAGCCCCACTCGTTCCTTTCCGCAGTGCTAAAACGGGACTGGCTAGGCTAACAATGAACAGCGCCATAGTCAGGAAGATAAAGGGAATCCAAGCCGCACTCAGGCGCTTTTTCGAGTCGAGTTCGGGGATGAATAACCTTGAACTGGCGGGGGATGGGGGTTCGGAGGTTGCCAATGCTTCATCAGTGACCGCCAAATGAATGGAGGCAGGGTTTTCCATTGTTCTCTATTGTTTAGCGCATTCTTCGCTATCCTATACTAGGAACTTTGACAAGGGCTACCCCCTAGAGCGTCAGTCGAGTAACTTTAAATTACTGGGCGCGATCGCATAGATCATTTAGAATATATTAAGGTTATTACTCTAACTTTCACATAGAGGCTACTCCTGCATCATACCAACCGCCTCCAAACACCTCTAAACAAGACAGACAGGGGCGGCAAGGGAAATTTTAGTGGGTCTGTTACTTCTACCCTCTTGTCCTGAGTCTAAAAGCTACTCTGGACAATAAGTTCAGTCATCGATGCGACTGAAACACTAACAACAGAGAAAATGAGCGAACTTGATGCCATTAACCGTATTAATGTGATTCAAGTTACATTCGTGGTGTGCAGCTAATTACTCAGACCAACGGAAATTATCACGTTACTGTCAATCTATCTATCACAATGCACTACCTACAAATCTTAGATACTAAAAAATAGTTTCTTTCCATGAGGGGACTTTTCGTATGCCAAATACCATAGAGCAACTCCCTGAAGGCGGAATGGGCATAAAAATCATTTCCCAGATCGCCGACGATATCAGGTATACCCGCACCCAAGACAATAAAAATTGTTTGTTTATCAGCAAAGTCTATGAACAAGAACCCGTTAAACTATTACCGAAATGCCACCAGAAAAATCTGTTGGCAAGGTTACTTTGTTTTTGCAGGCGGCTGACGTTGATTCTGGGAAATTACTTTAGAAAAAAACGCATCAAGTCTCGTTATCGGAACCTCAAGCTTACTGTCAATAGCGACCTCAATGCCGTAGAGCAAATTTTAGATTGGTATGGACAGATCCAGCATTTACCCATTCCCCAACAAGTTTGGCAGTTAGGTCAAATTGCCCTAGTCGAGGCGTTTACCAATGTTGTTCGTCACGCCCACAAAGGCTTATCAAAATCGACTCCTGTTGAATTGGAAATCACTGTATCCAATCATCGTTTAGATATGAAAATTTGGGATTATGGACAACCCTTTGATTTAGATGCCAAGCTGAAAGAACTTTAGCTAAAAAATAGTTTGTTCATGTAGAGTCCCCCAGATTTATTTTTGGCACGTTACTTCTGTACTCAATTATGGGCTGTAGTCTACTAACTTGAAAATCGCTGTAATATCATGTCCTGAGGATTGCCCATAATTGCAATGCTTTAATCACAAGGGTTTCAGGCGCTTTTATTCGGGGTGTTTGACCGGACATGATAGAAATTGGGAATGGGTAGTGAGCAAGATGCTAGCATAACAACGATGAGAGCAGTTGTTGACATTAAGGTTTAAATGTCGAACAGCTTAGAATCTTCTTGTACTACTCCATCAATGGTAGTATGGTTTTGGCAGGGTGACTCCTAGAGAAAAATGCAGCGATTAAAAAAATTACTCCTTCTCTTGAAAGATAGTTGTAGGGACAACTCATTTCTGATCGCCATTGAACAGGTTGAGGGCATTGTCTCCAAGATTTTGTCTCTGGTGATGATTGCCGTCATCTTGGTGGCAATGTTCGATTTGATTATCGTTCTCTCCAAACAACTGCTGATTGAACCAGTGGGTTTCTTTAATGAAAGCTTGTTTGAAATTTTTGGGCTATTCTTAAATGTTCTGATTGCGCTGGAAATCCTAGAAAATATTACTGCCTATCTCCGCAAGCACGTTGTTCAAGTTGAACTGGTTATCGTCACTTCCCTAATTGCCGTCGCCCGTAAAATTATCATTCTCAACCTCGAAAAAACAGAAGGCATCGAAATTATTGGTTTAGCCCTGGCTATTCTATCACTCTCCATTAGTTATTGGCTTATTCGCCGCACCGCACCGAGAAACAATCATTAGTAAAACGGCTTTTCTAGTTGAGGTAGTAGGGGTGATTAAGGACGGGTTTGGTGGATAGATTATCGGTTATCCCACCCGATAAATCCATTTTGACGTTTGACGTTTGACTGGGCGAAGCATTTGCGAGTAAAATTTAGCCGTAAAGCTGAACAATCTGGGCGCAAATGCTTCTCCCCTACTATGACTCACTTCTTCCAATTTGAAAAAGATTTCGTCGATTCCTTACGCTGCATCCCTATGCAGGTGCGAATGAAATTAGACACCTGTGGCGTTAAACTTAAATTAGCCCACTGGCATCAATTTACCCAGCAAGAACGTCAGACGTTAGTGGAAATGCCCGCAACTACAGCCCCCGAAAGCCAAGTCTATCGGCAGTACTTACAAGATTTGGTAACAAACTATACAGGTCAACCTGCTTCAGAACTTGCTATCGAACCTAATCCAGCTTGGATGGAAGCAACGACAATTCCATCCGATGTTCAAACTAAAGCCCAAGAATTTGATGTTTCCCTCACGCTTGAGGAGTGGGAAGCCCTAACTCCCGCCCAGCGCTTTGCTTTAATTAAACTGACGCGCCCTAGTCATGAAAACCGAAACTTTTTGCCTGCACTCAAAGAGTTTAAGATCATCTAAGTAGATCGTCATTTGTTTATTGTTTACTGTTCCTCATAATTCACTTACTTTAATGCTATGGAATTTAAGGAATCAGAAATTGAGGATTGAGATGCTCGAATCTTTGAATCTACCGGATTTTGATAAAGATTTGAGCAACAATATTGCTGTAGATTAGGTTCAATGGGAATTTCTATGATAAACTCTGTTCCCTGACCCGGTGATGAAAAGCACTTGAGATGTCCACCATGCTTTTCTACCACAATCTGATAACTGATAGACAAGCCTAATCCCGTACCCTTACCAACGGGTTTGGTGGTAAAGAAAGGATCAAACAGTCGCTGCTTGACGCAATCAGGAATACCGACACCATTATCCGCAATCCGAATAGCAATCCAGTTTTCGTTAATCACCTGCGTACTAACCTGAATTGTGGGGCTTTTAGATGAAGTTCTGTCGCCCAATAGATCTTTGTCTAATCCTTCTTCTAAAGCATCGATCGCGTTACACAGAATATTCATGAACACTTGGTTCAATTGTCCCGCATAGCAGTCGATCAAGGGTAAGTCGCCATAGTTTTTGACAACAGTGATCGAGGTTCGCCCTGCTTTGACTTTGATGCGGCTTTGCAAAATCAACAGAGTATTATCAATCCCTTCATGAATATCCACCACGCTTTTCTCGGCGCGATCCAGATGGGAGAAATTCCGCAGCGATCGCACGATTTGATAGATCCGATCCGCCCCCACTTTCATCGAATGCAGTAACTTCGGCAGATCCGTGGTAATAAAATTGAAATCGATGAGATCAATATACTCTTGAACTTTGGCTGAGGGTTTGGGAAAGGATTCTTGATAAAGCTCAACTAACTCTAATATATCCTGAAAGTATTGCTCAGCGTAATTCAGGTTACCATAGATAAAGTTAACTGGATTGTTAATTTCGTGAGCAACTCCCGCAACTAATTGCCCTAAACTCGACATTTTTTCCGAGTGAACGAGTTGGGCTTGAGTGTGTTTGAGCTTTTGCAGGGCGTCTTGCAGTTGCTGAGTCTGTTGTTCCAACTGGGCTTGCGATCGCCGCCGTTGATGTTCAACTTGTTTACGTTCCTTAATTTCCCGTCTGAGTCGCTGATTGACTTGCAGTAGTTCAGCGGTACGTTCAGCCACTCGTCTTTCTAAGTCATCATGAGCATTTTGCAGCGCTTCTTGTGCCAGTTTGCGTTCAGTGATGTCCCGGACTACTTTAGTAAACCCGCGCAATTGCCCTTTTTTGTCATACAATGCTGTAATCACTGCATTTGCCCAAAATATCGATCCATCCTTGCGGACTCGGTAACTTTCGTCCTCAAACCGACCGTTTTCTGCCGCGATTTTTAGGGCTTGCTCTAGTTTACCTGCTTTAACATCCTCCGGTAAATAAAACCGAGACACGGGTTCACCGAGAATCTCTTCTTCTTGATAACCATTAATCCGTTCAGCGCCCTGATTCCAACTGATGACCCGTCCCTCTGGGTCTAGCATATAAATGGCATAGTCTTTGACATTTTCTACTAGACAACGGAAGCGTTCTTCACTATCACGTAATGCTTCCTTGGATTGCTTACATTCGGTTTGATCACGCACCACAGCGTAGATCAATTTGTTTTCGGGGTGGATTGAGACATTCCATAACAGCGATTTATAAGATCCATTAGCACAACGACAGCGATTTTTCAAGCAGATCGGTGCAGTCGGATTCCGGGTTAGGGATTCTAGCTTGGCGAGCGTTAACTGTTGATCATGGGGATGGATCAATTCCAGCCAAGGTTGTGCTAAAAGTTCCTGATGAGTAAAGCCTAATATTTCCTCCCATCGGGGATTAAGTTGCTTGAAATGACCATCTTCCCCCAACACGCACAGCATATCCAACGAGAGCGTGAAAAAAGGATCGGAAGCCTGACTGCCGGTGCTTGGGGTTGGCGGTAAAAAATTTAGCATTTTATAGCTGGGGCTTTATTATGGGAACTCTTATCTCTATTTTTATTTTTTGGAGGAGATAAAGAGTTGTAGATGCGGTTCCCCCGGTTATCCGTTCGTCTCCTTAAGTTTAAGTTTAAGGGAGTTTAGACCTAACGCTTCGCTTTAATGATTAGAATTTCTAGTGGGTATGATTAGATTTTTCTATAATTTAACCTGATCCGTTGGTCAAGGGCGCACGTTGCTTGTTAGTGTCCGCTTAACGGTTCGCGGGGCAGTAAGGGAAGCGATCGCGTTCGGCTTAATGGCAGCCTCGAATTTTTGTAAAACAAAAGCTTGGCGCACAAGGATAATTGTAGCACGATTGACATCTAAGACTCCCTGCCTAAGTTTGGTGAAAAACCAGACGGGTGGAAAGCACTAGTGCAGCGCGGCGGAAGTCCTTGAGCAGCTTTGTCTATGCTGTTAAAGCAGGGGGAGCAGGGGGAGCAGGGGGAGCAGGGGGAGCTGTTAACTGTTCAGTTATTTCTGCCTTCTTGCACTAGGAAGACGAATAAAGCGTGGCTTGTATCGTAGTAGCGATGGTTTGATTGTAAATGCCGATTTAAACGGCAGTGCTAACATTCTAAGAAAAGTAGCCAGAAAGTTAGGCATTGACCTAAACCGACTGGGTAGACGGTGTTTGACGACTGTAGCGAGAGTGAGATTTTGGGCAAAGCCCACAGCCTACTCTGTCAGCAGAATCCCCGTCTATGCAAGAGCGGGGAGTGTCAACATTAAATGTTCCTTGTAGAAAGTCGGTAATCATAGAAGGCGATCGGGCTATGCAGGGTTATCAACCCGAACGGGTGATGATGAGCGATCGCCTAGTGTTGGAAAGACAACTGATTCATGAAAAAACAACCATTAAATTTTTGGCAGCTCTGGAATATGAGCGTTGGATTCTTCGGCATTCAATTTGGCTGGGGACTCCAAATGGCAAATATGAGCGCCATTTTTGAGTATCTAGGTGCAAATGCCCATCAAATTCCCATTCTTTGGCTAGCCGCCCCCCTGACGGGGTTAATCGTGCAGCCGATTATTGGCAATATGAGTGATAATACCTGGGGAGTTCTGGGTAGGCGACGACCATATTTTTTGATTGGGGCAATTCTGAGTTCGATCGCGCTGATTGCAATGCCTCACTCATCGGCACTGTGGATGGCAGCCGGATTATTGTGGATTTTAGATACATCGGTCAACATCAGCATGGAGCCGTTTCGGGCGTTTGTGGGGGATTTAGTGCCAAGAAGCCAACGGACGATGGGATTTGCCATGCAAAGTCTGTTTATTGGCTTAGGCGCTGTTAGTGCTTCGGCATTACCCTGGATTTTAAATAACCTCTTTCATATTCCCTCCCTCAGTGGAAATGAAGGGGCGATTCCCCTGACAGTGAAATTCTCCTTTTATATTGGTGCTGCCTTTTTCTTTGGTACGGTACTGTGGACAGTTCTCTCTACAGAGGAATATCCGCCGCAAAACTTAGAAGCTTTTGAGAAGCAAAAAAAGGAAAAAGGGGGTTTGATCAATAGTATTCGAGAAGCCGCGATCGCGCTCAAAGAAATACCCCCGGTGATGAAACAATTAGCTTGGGTGCAGTGCTTTACCTGGTTAGGCATGTTCTGCTTCTTCCTGTACTTTCCCCCCGCCGTCGCCTGGAATATTTTTGGCGCGACAAATCAGCAATCATTAATTTATAACGATGGGATTGAATGGGCAGGAATTTGCATTGCTTTCTATAATGCCGTTTGTTTTGGCTTCTCTGTGTTATTACCGAGAATAGCAGAAGCCACCAGTCGCCAACTCACCCATGGCTTTTGTCTCCTCTGCGGTGGGGCAGGTTTTATGTCGCTGATGGTGATTGACAATCAATATCTGCTATTGCTGTCCATGGTGGGGGTTGGTATTGCTTGGGCAAGTATTTTGACCCTGCCTTATTCCATGCTCATTGGCGGTTTACCCCCCAAGCGCACTGGCATTTTCATGGGCATTTTTAACTTCTTTATTGTGTTACCTCAGATTGCTGTATCCTTGGGGTTTGGCTGGGTGATGGATAATCTTCTGGATAATGATCGCCTCTTAGCCATAGTCATCGGCGGTGTGTTTATGGTGATTGCGGCGTTCTTGACACAACGGGTAGAAGACATACCAGCACAAGATTTACCATTACCTGAGGTGAAGTTATCAGAAGAAACGGCAGAAACGGCAGTTTAAAACGAATGGCACTCTCTAATTTGCCTTGTGAGATCACCAAAACCTTTGATATACCGTAGGGTGGGCATTGCCCACCAGCATACCAGTCAGTGCTATTCAGTTTAAATTGGGTATTAGTAGCGAGCTGACAGGCTCGCACTACAAGAATAAGAGCCATTGTTGGCATTAAGATTTTTAAATGCCGAACAGCTTCTTGGAAGCCGTGCAATGTAGGGGCTTTCTTTAGGGATTAACGTTAGGAGATAGATCTCAAACTGCACAACAAAACCCGCCCTCATCCCTGCTAAAGTTTAGCTGTAGGAGTTGCTATCAGAGTCAATGGCAGATATCCAATTTGAAATTCAAGGACAAGACGCGATCGCAGCAACGGAAGCTTTATTTGCCCATCCCGGATTAGAAGGGCATTGGGAGACGGCTGACGAACCGGATAAAGAAGGTACAATTGCCACCATTGGCGCGATTGTCGGGATTGTTGGCGGCATTATCACCATTGCTGCACAAATTCGCGAGTGGTATCAGGAATACCAAAAAGGCAAAGCTGGAAAAAAAATAGACAAGGTACTGCTAGTTAAAGGGGATCGGCGATTGCTATTGAAAGATGCCACAATTGAGGAAATTCGGCAAATCTTGGAAGACTAAACCGCTGTGCAAGTCCTTCACCTTGACCTCAAACCCGTTGGGGAAAATGACGTAGAACTGCGTTATTTTTTTGACAATCCCAATCAGTATAAGACGCGATCACTCCCTCTGGCAGAAATCACCGACCTAATTGGGCTAGCGGAACGAGATTACTACGTTCGCCTAGCCGTCAATTATACCATCACTGGGCATAAATTATACAACTGGTTAGATGGGAGCGATCGCTTTGTGCAACGATTGCTGAATCAGTCTCGCCGAGAGGGGATTGTTTTAGCCATCAACGCCGCCGAACAACTGGCACATCTGCCCTGGGAAGTGCTGCATGATGGCAGTAGTTTTCTAGTGCAGAAACTGCCTGCGGTTATTCCTCTACGCTGGGTATCATTGAATACTCGGAAACTGGAAATTGATGCCGCACCCCAAAATCGGGCGCTGAATGTCCTGTTTATGGCAACCTCACCGTTAGGGATAGCACCTGTCTTAGATTTTGAGGCGGAAGAGGGGCGAATCCTGAAAGCGACAGCGCGTCAACCTTTATCGCTAACAGTAGAAGAAAGCGGCTGTTTGTCGGAGTTGGGGTATTTAGTCGATGATTACGACGAGGGGTACTTTGATGTCTTGCATTTGACAGGTCATGCTACCTTTGTTGATGGAGAACCCCGCTTTTATACAGAAACAGAAATAGGTGAACCTTATCTTGCCAGCGCTGAGGATATTGCCAAAGAACTACAATTTCGACTACCCAAACTGATATTCCTCTCTGGTTGTCGCACAGGGCAAGCCGGGAAATCGGGGGCTATCCCTTCCATGGCTGAGGCATTACTGAACTCAGGCGTAACAGCCGTTTTGGGTTGGGGACAGAATGTTTTAGATCAAGAGGCGACAACGGCGGCAGCTGCATTATATCAGGCGTTGTCAGCCGGAAAAACATTAACACAAGCCGTTGCCCTGACGTACCAAGAATTGATTAAAAATAAGGCGCGGGATTGGCATTTGTTACGGCTGTATGCGGCGGAAACGTTGCCAGGGGAGTTAGTCACACCTGTAAGAACCCGTGGGCGCAAACCTGCACCGCCACCAACTGTGGCTACACAGTTTCTAGACACGGCAGGAACAGTAAAAGTCCCCACTCGTGAAAGTTTTGTCGGGCGTCGTCGTCAGTTACAAAACTGTTTACGGGCGCTGAAACCCCCATCTGAGGATATTGGGGTATTGATTCATGGTATGGGTGGTTTGGGTAAGAGTAGTTTAGCAGCAAGACTGTGCGATCGCCTGAGTGAATTTCAACGTCTGGTTTGGGTGGGGAGAGTGGATGAACCTAGTCTAGTGAACAAGTTAGCGGCGGCGTTGGATAGTTGGGAATTAAGGGAAGCGTTACAGGATAACAGGGAAGAGTTGAAGTTTCGGCTGCGACGGGTGTTTCGAGTGTTGTTAGATCCCCCCCTAGCCCCCCCTTCACAAGGGGGGGAAAAGCCATTTTTGCTAGTCTTAGATGATTTTGAGGTGAATCTAGAATCCCGCAATGGTGGGTATGTGCTGCAACCGGAAGCGGCAGAGGTTTTAGAGGCGTTAGTCTGGGCAATTCAAGATAATTATGCCCCTCATCGCTTAATTATTACCTGCCGTTACGATTTTGAATCCAGCCAGTTGCAGTATTTTTACAAGCAAGTAATGGATTCGCTGCGGGGGGCGGATTTGCAAAAAAAGTGTAATCGCCTCACTGCATTTGGTTCTGAATCTCAGGTAGATGAGGCGTTACAAGCGCAGGCGCAACGGTTAGCGGATGGAAATCCGTGTTTATTGGAATGGTTGAATAAGAAGTTACAAAACTCAACGGTTAACAAGGAAATGATTCTCCAGCGTTTGGAAGCTGATCCGGTGGAGTTACGGGAGAAGGTTTTGGCAAAGGAACTCCTGAAACAGATAGATCAGCCGATGCGGGAAATGTTATCGCGGGGATTGGTGTTTGAGTTACCCGTACCGAGGGAGGCGTTTATTGCCGTTTGTAGGGGCGGGTTTAGGGACAAACTTACTGGAAATACCGATAACTCTGAAGCAAAACCCGCCCTGAATAATGTAGATGAATACATTAATCGGGCGATAGCGTTGGGATTGTTGGAAGTTAGTCCTGATGAATTATTAAGAGTACCGCGTATTTTGCCTCTGGAGTTGCCGGAAGATGCGGGGAATTTGCACAGAAAAGCGGCTGAGGTGCTGTATCGCCTCTGGTGGGAAAATGCAGAGGAGATTTCAGAAAAACAAGGGGAAGAAATTCATCGGCTGGCACTGGAAGGCAAGGCAAAAAATATGGCTATAGAAATAACAATTAATTTAGTAATTAGTGCTAACTCTCACAGCCTATATCTGAAAGCGCGTCAGTTGTGCGAATTAACTCTAGAGAATACTGAAACTGAAGATTCTCGTATCTTACACCAGATGGCTATAGCCGAACAACACTCTGGTGAGATTAAGAAAGCCGAAGAGCATTATCAACAAGCACTAAAGAACTGTCCCCAAGATGATAAAGAACAAAGAGCAGCGATTATTTTCCACTTTGCGACTCTCAAAACTGATCAAAAATATTTTGAGGAGGCAATCAAACTCTATGATCAGTGCTTGGCAACTTTTGAAAATATTGGTAATACTATTGGTCAAGCACAAGCTTTGAATAGTTTAGGTCTTATTAAAGCTAAGTGGGGATATATTGAAGAAGGGATCGCACTCCTGGAAAAATCCATGCTAATCTTTGAAAGTATAGATCATAATAGAGGTAAAGCGGGCGTTCTAAAGTGTTTGGGAACGTTAAAAATTGCTCAAGGAAAAGTTGAAGAAGCAATATTAGACTATCAAGAATCTATAGAACTAGATGATAGGGTTGAGAGCAAAGCGGTGACTTTGTCCACACTAGGGATAATCCAATCTAGTAAGGGGAACACTGACGAAGCTATAACTCTTTATCAAGAAGCTTTGGCAATCTATAAAGGTATTGGTGATATTCTGGGTAAGGGAATAACATTAAAAATGCTTGGGCAGTTGTTAGCGGACAGAAAAAAACAATTCACCACTGCATTAGATTATTTGCAACAATCCCTAGAAATATTGCAGCGTTTCCAATCCCCGGAAACAGAAGAGGTGAGGCAAATAATCGCTAACGTGCAAAAGATGGCAGCCGAGAAGCAATAACCCACATCTGAACCATTCCATCTAATGGTAAGGGCGTTGTAGGGGCGGGTTTAGGGACTAAATTAACGGACAAACCAATAACCTTTCTACAAAACCCGCCCTTCCTCAGTCTGTAACCCAACCAATAACCTTAATTCCAAATCAACCCCGATGTAATAGGCTTCTTTTTTGAGGTTGATTGAAAGATTTAGTTCCTAAAGAAAGCCCCTACATTATCTGAATGCGATCGCGCCTTGAATCGGGGTGGATTTTGGTGTCCTGTTTGAGGTTAATCGAGTGTCTTGATAATTTGAATCAGGGCGGGTTTCGTTGTTCAGTTTGAAGTCTGCTTCCTAATTTAATTCCTAAACCCGCCCCTACATCTTTGGCGTGCGATCGCGCCTGGGATTAGGGTGGGTTTTGTTGTCACGTTTGATGTCTGTCTCCTAATTTAATCCCTAAAGAAAGCCCCTACAGATTACCTGTACAATTTCTGCAAAGGGAAAACCTAGCAGATCCTGATATTGATTCTTTCAAAAATTTCCCTAGAATCTCAACGCATCAAGGGACTACCATGATGATGAACCAGATACCAAGACGAAGCCATGCGCTCAAAAATATTGGTTGCCATTGACTGCGCCTGAACACTTCTGCCACCGCTAATTTGCAGGATATTTTCGATCAGAATCACGTAGGCAATTTCATTCCGAATCTCGGTGGAAATAATATCTATTTCTATCTCTAAATATTTCGTTTTCCTGAATATCTGTTCCCAGGATACTCGAATCGGCTGCCAACCGCGTAACACATTGCGCCCAGGATGAATACAAAGACTACCAGTTCCTTGCGACCAGACGGCACTCATCGCGTCAATATCTTTTTTCTCAAACGCTTGATAAAAGGCTTGATTCGCCGCTAGGACTTCAGTACGTTCGTTGGTCATGAAATACGTTCATCATTCATGGCTCATGGTACGGCTTCACCAAAAGTAAGCCAGCTCAGTATTCGCTTGGCGAAAAGCCAGCGACATAATACTCCGTACTCTAGCAGAACTGGGGAGTGCTGTCTCCGATGGATAACTTATAACTCTCATTCCCAGTTCTACAGGTGAGGTTACATTCCCGGCAGATTTAGCCCACTGGTGAGTTCTTCCATACGTTCCCTCATCGTAGTGGTTGATTTATCGTAAGCATCTTTCATGGCGGCTGTAACCGTTTCTGAGAGGGCTTCGGCTCCTTTTGCGATCGCGTCTGGAGCAATTTCGACTCGCAGGGGTTCCTGATTCCCACTCATAAACACCTTAACCATACCATCGCTAGAGGAGCCTTCAATTTCCATTTGCTCCAATTCTTCTTGAAGCTGTTTGGCTCCTTGTTGTACCTCTTGGGCTTTTTTGAATGCTTCGGCAAGTTCCTTCATCTTGCCTAAACCGAAGCCGAATCCTTGTCCTTTGGTCATAACTGATTGAGTATCTCTCAAGTTGGACGGGTTTATCGTTGCTAAGTCTTAATCTTAGTACCGAGACGGTCAATGCGACATCCTTAGACAGGCTGAAACTGTCCTAAGATTTTCACTTCTGGCTCTAAGGAGAGCGACCAATGCTGCTCGACTTGGTGCTGTACATAACGAATCAGTTGGAAGATATCGCTGGCTTTGGCGCCGCCACAGTTCAAGATAAAGTTAGCATGGCGTTCAGCCACTTGAGCGCCACCAATTTGATAGCCTTTCAAACCCAATTGTTCGATCAGCCAACCAGCGGCGTGGGGTTCGGGATTGCGGAAGACACTGCCACAACTGGGTAAGTGATAGGGTTGAGCATCGCGCCGTTGCTTTAAATGGTGAGTCGTTGTGGCTCGGACTTGTTTAGGATCAGCGCCCGTTTGTAACTGAAACGTTGCCTGAGTCACAAAGCGATTGCCCCCTTGCAGGATAGATGTGCGATAGCGAAAGCCCAACTCTTGAGGCGTTAATCGCTCCACGATTCCAGTTGGTGAAACGGTTTCCACACTCACCAGCAGATCCGCCGCACAAGTTTGATGGGCACCGGCATTCATCACCACTGCCCCCCCCACAGTTCCCGGAATTCCTACCGCCCATTCCAACCCTTGCCAACCGCGATTAGCCGCTTGCCATGCCAAACGGGCGATTGGCTCTCCCGCTCCGGCTGTCACTCTACCTGTATTGGGGTCAAAGTGGGTAAAGCGAAGATGACGAGTACAGACAACTAAGCCAGACAAACCACAATCACTGACGAGTAGATTAGAACCTGCCCCTAACAAGGTTAGGGGTAGTCCTTGAGACTCTGCCCACTCAAAGCTGGCGAACAGATCGTCTACCCGTCGGGGCGCCACGTACCACTCGGCTGGACCCCCCACACGAAAGGACGTCAGACTGGCTAAGGGAACCTGAGAACGGACAAGGCAGTCAGTTCCTGGTAAGTAAAGCTTAGGCTTGTCAGGAGCGTCCTGACATAGTGGCGCGTTAGCAACACGGGGAGAAAAGGATGACAAGGTCATATCAATACAGGTCAAAAGAATGCCGATGGAGTTTAGGCAGTGGCAGTGGACACACCGAATCAGGTGCGGCTCCGAGTGAACCCAATCTTAGACGGTTTGACTCAATTGAGTCGAATGATCAGGTGTAGCCGTCTGGTAAGACTCTATAACCTGGGGAATAATTTGATTCAAATTTCCCGCACCGAGAAAGATGGCAAGGTCTCCGGGTTGCAGGATTTGGGCGAGTAGTTGGGAGACTTCATCTAATGTTGGTTGGTAATACACCCGCTCATGGTGAGCCGCGATCGCGGATCGCACTTGCTCACCTGTAATTTGTCCGACACTGGGTTCCCCTGCGCTGTAAATGTCTGTGACAACGACGAGATCAGCATCGCCAAATGACTTAGCAAAGTTTGACAAAAATGTCAAGGTGCGACTATAGCGATGGGGCTGAAAAATGGCAACAATACGGCGTGACAATTCAACCTGTAAGCGAGCTGCCGCTAAGGTTGCCTGGATCTCACTGGGATGGTGAGCGTAGTCATCGACAAACGTAATTCCTTTACACTGACCCCGAACCTCAAAGCGGCGTTTGGCGCCTTCAAAGGTAGCTAGGGCGGAGGCTATGGCGTCAAACTCTAATCCCAGGTATCGCCCCACGGCGACCACAGCTAAGGCGTTGCTGAGATTGTGTTGACCTAACAGATTGAGTTGCAGTGTACCCAACACCTGATCCCCTTCCCAAATCCGCGCCGTGATGGATGGTGCCTGATAAACGACCTGATCCACGCTGTAGTCAGCTCCGGCTGTTCGTTGTAGGCTGTAGCTGATTGTCGGGGTGAAATGCGATCGCAAGGTCTGGCAATCAATACAGCCCACTACAGTTTGACAGCGATCGGCAAAAATCTTAAAAGTTTCGATGACCTGGTCTAGATTCTGGTAATGGTCGGGGTGATCCAGTTCAATATTGGTAATCACGCCAATTTCCGGAGCCAGCTTGGCTAAAGAGCCGTCCGATTCGTCCGCTTCAGCAACCAGAAAGGGACTTTGACCCAGACGCGCATTCCCTTGCCAAGCATCCACTTCTCCCCCAACCACGATAGTTGGATCAAGACCCGTTTTCAGCAGCAAGTATCCCATTAAACTGCTGGTTGTGGTTTTGCCGTGAGTTCCAGCCACCGCAATACTTCGGTAATCTTGAATCAACGCGGCGAGTAAGTCTGAGCGATGAAAAATCGGGTAGCCGGCTTCTACAGCCGCTTGGTACTCGGAATTGATCGAATTAATCGCACTCGAACAAATAACTTGGGGTAAGCAGGAGGCAAGATGGTCATCCCTAACAGATTTGCTAACTTTCGAGGGGACAGCAACTGTTTTTCGAGTGGGTTCTGGTTCAATAGCCGTTGCTGATACGCCCTGATCAGTTGGGACATTCGTTTCTCTAAAAAATTCCAAGTTGGTTGCCTTCTGGTCTCTAAACAGATGAGCGCCGACGGATTGCAACCGCTGAGTAATATGCGTCGAACGAATGTCAGACCCAGATACAGGAAGGTTGCGTTTGGCTAGAACGTAAGCCAGCGCTGACATACCAATTCCACCAATTCCGATGAAATGGAATGGTTTGCCACTAAGATCAACAGTATTAGGCATCTTAACTCCTTACACACCACACCACACAAGCCTACTGTGCCAATAACACGCGCTATCATATCAAGAATTGATTTTTCAGGATATAGCAAAGGGTGGATTTATCAGATTTTTTTTGCCACAGACACACCTAGCTATCAATTGTGTTATTGCTCCGGTGGAGTTGACCACCATGTTTGTACTGTAGTCGGTTTTTCTATCTCCAGACGGTTTTTTATACTAAACAGCCGTCATTCTGGGGTTTCCGGAAAATTAAGCAAAATATAGAACTCCGCTTCTTGGAGCTACCCGACACCCGACACCCGACACCCGACATCCAACATCCAACACCCGACATCCGACACCCGACATCCGAAACCCAACACCCGACATCCGAAACCCATTACTCTCGACTCAAATTGACCAAAACCATTAGGGGGAAAGACTTAGAGCTACCTATATGTCCCACGTTTCCCGATCCTTGGCGCAATTGGCATTTAGAATTTGTCCGGCTTTGCGATATGATTGGGTTCATAAAAAGTATATTTACTGAGCTTGAATACAGAGGGCAAGACGCAGTGATTAGAGTAGCGATCAACGGGTTCGGACGCATCGGACGTAATTTCGCCAGATGTTTACTGACTAGAGAAAATAGTCAGTTGGATTTAGTGGGCATCAATGATACATCTGATCCCAAGACAAATGCACATTTGCTCAAATACGACTCCATGCTAGGGACGCTCAAAGCCGACATCGGCTATGATGAAAACTCCCTCATCATCAACGGCAAAACCATTAAGTGCGTATCGGATCGCAACCCCCTGAACTTGCCTTGGGGTGATTGGGGTATTGACCTAATCATCGAATCCACCGGGGTGTTTGTCACCAGTGATGGTGCATCTAAGCATATAGCCGCCGGCGCCAAGAAGGTGCTGATTACGGCTCCTGGGAAAGGCGGTGACATCGGCACGTTCGTCGTTGGGGTCAATCATCACGACTACGAACACAGCAAGCATGACATTGTTAGCAATGCCAGTTGTACAACAAACTGTCTGGCTCCTGTGGTCAAAGTAATACATGAACACTTTGGCATCATTAAAGGAACCATGACTACAACCCACAGTTACACGGGTGATCAGCGGATTTTGGATGCAAGTCACCGTGATGTGCGTCGGGCAAGAGCCGCTGCGATCAATATCGTGCCAACCTCCACGGGAGCGGCTAAAGCTGTGGCTTTAGTTATTCCAGATATGCAGGGGAAATTGAATGGGATCGCGATGCGCGTACCTACCCCGAATGTATCGGTTGTGGATTTGGTGGCTCAAGTTGAGAAAAGCACCATTGCTGAGCAGTTGAACAAAGTATTCAAAGAAGAGTCAGAAAACTCTCTTAAGGGCATTTTGGAATACAGCGACTTACCGTTGGTGTCCTCAGACTACAAGGGACATAATGCTTCATCCATTGTCGATGCAAGTCTGACGATGGTAATGGGTGGTGATATGGTTAAAGTTGTTGCCTGGTATGACAATGAGTGGGGCTATTCTCAGCGGGTTGTCGATTTGGCTGAACATATGGCAGCTAAGTGGGAAGGTTAAGGCAAAACTTCACCATGTTGAGCAAATAACCTCTCAAAGAGTTCATCGGCTGAG
Organism: Coleofasciculus sp. G2-EDA-02; assembly: GCF_040226375.1. NCBI lineage: Bacteria > Bacillati > Cyanobacteriota > Cyanophyceae > Coleofasciculales > Coleofasciculaceae > Coleofasciculus > Coleofasciculus sp. G2-EDA-02. The sequence continues at coordinate 21,256 of NZ_JAVKEW010000042.1, forward strand.
AATCGAAGGAACATAAACGTGTTGTAATTCCTCCAATTCCGGTTCGAGCGAAGCCTCAATAGAGTCATCGCTCATTTGTCGTCGTTGACTAAATTGTTTGGCAATTTATACTCAGGGTCTTAACTCTGAGTATTTTTTTATGATAGCCCTTGGGTGTGAAATAGGCGGGATCATTGTCAGGGAAAGCTAACAAAAAAAACCTTTCTCTTTCATTAGGAATAATCTGTACAATTAACTACATTTATTGTTAAAATAAAATAAATAATTAAACTAAACTGTCCGTTTTAGCCAAGTCCAGATAGGATTTCAGTTATCCCACCTGAGTCGCGAGGGGCTACGGCTTGGAGCGAAGCAACCCGTAGGGGGATAGCTGGAAATACGAGGGCTAAATGCCCGAAGTATTTCCAATCACTTACCACTAGGCGGTATAATGTTAGTCATGAAACAAGTTCTGACAATAGTTGTAAAGCTTCAACCTACCCCTGAACAAGTTGCCAAACTAGAGGCAACCCTTCGGGCGTTTGCGGATGCTTGCAACTACGTGAACGAACACACAGATCCAAAACTGACCAACAAAATTGCTATCCAGTCCCTTGTCTACCAAACCATCAAAGAGAAGTTCAATTTGGTGGCAAATATGGCAGTCAGGGCTTGTGCAAGGGTAGCTGCTAACCGCAAGGTAGCCTTGCACAAGGGTAAGTCTGTCAAGGGGTTTACCCCAAGCAGTATGGACTGTGATAAGGACTTGTTTCGGTTTAGGGAACAAGACTGGACAGTAAGCCTAGCTACCATTTACGGCAGAGAGCGAATTGAGTTAAAAGCTGGGAATTACCAGAGAGGTAAACTCAAAGGAACCAACCCAACTTCAGCTCAGTTATGCAAACACCGTGATGGACAGTACTATCTGCACATCCAAGTCAAGGATGACGCCCCCACCCCAACCGACACCAAGAAGACTCTTGGCATTGACTTGGGACGACGCGATATTGCTGTGACTTCCGTTGGCGAGAAGTGGGACGGTACAGACATCCAACAGGTCACAGATAAGTTTTCCCAAGTTAGAGCATCTCTCCAGAATAAAGCCCTGAAAGGCACGAGGACGACTCGGCGTAGATGTCGAGAAATCTTGAAACGGCTGTCGGGAAGGGAAAAGCGCTATCAACAATGGCTCAATCACAACATTTCTAAATCGGTGGTTAAACGGGCAGTTGAGTTAAATGCCTCAATTGCTATAGAAGACCTTACGGGAATTAGGGAAAGAACCAACCAGCAACCAAGAAGCAAGACAGAACGCAGACACTCGAATTCGTGGGCATTTTATCAACTGCGAATGTTCATTGAGTACAAAGGCAGGAGTGCTGGTGTTCAAGTTATCCCAATCCCCCCTGCTTATACCTCCCAAATGTGCAACAATTGTCTGCACATTCACCCTGTAAAGGGCAAGTATTATCGCAGTGGCAAGATTTTCAAATGTGGTCATTGCGGATGGTGTGGAGATGCTGATTTCAATGGAGCCAACAACATCGCACTTGTGGGGCTGTCTATAAACCAGCCTAGAGGCACGGGGTTATCATGCAAGTTAACGCGAACTGTCGAATATGTTCAGCTTAGCTTGTTTGATGACTTCAGGGCTACTGAAAACCCAGACCTCAGCAATAGCAGGTCTGGGTAGTTTATCTACTCCCATTCTTGCCATTGATCGATCCAGTCTTGAACCCGGTCAAGAATTGGCTCACGTCCCTTGGCAACATTGGCGGCGATGCTGATAAAAATAATGCCAGCAATTATGCCAATAATCCAGTTAGAGAGCGGATAGGACAAACTTAACCCAACTAGCTGGTAAAAGACTGTGAAGATAAATGTGACTGTTCCCACTATTAAAAATGCCCGGATTTGCAATCCTAATCCAGCGAAAATAGCCACGAGACTAATGATTCCAGGAATAAGTCCAATGTTTTGATAAAACCCTAACGCTACCAAACAGATGATGCCGCTACCCAGTAAGCGGAGGTAGTGACGCAGGTTCCGTTTTTGCGGTAATCTTAATTCTGGATCAACTTGGGCAACGTAGAGGAAAAAATAACCAATTACGGCAGCATACGCTAAGGGTTCAGTAACCTGTTGGCTTTGCAAAACGCGCCAGATTGCCCAATCGATGAAAAATAAACTTACGTATGTCCAACGTAAATTAGATTGGCGGTTGGTGATCCAGGCATAAAAACATGCAAGAACCAGTAAATTAATAGAAGAGAGGGTTTGGGGATTGAGCAAAACACTCACAAGAGGCAAGATCGTGGCATATTGTTGCCAAGGCTTTCCATTCCATCCCCACCGCCACCAGGGAGTTTGATAAACCGCGATCGCGAATAGACTTGCAATGATAGATCTCCAGGGATCGAGTAGGCTCAATGTCCACATCAAACGCCCATAGATCCCAATGACGACAACCTCAGTTAATCCGGCGTATATCCAGAAGTGATAAGGTGAGTAAGCCCTGTAAAGACGTACCATGGCGCGTCTGGAAAATGAAGAAAACTGGCATTGTTGAACTCGTAAATTTCCTTGGAAAAACGCATAACTAGCCAGTATCAAACTGATGACAAGCCCTAGGAATCCCATTAGGTTAGGTGGGGTTCCCACAGACATCCCAGCGGCTAGAACCATCAAGATACTACCCATTGCCCAGTGAATGTGGGCAGTCATTTCGATTTGGGTGACGCTGATATGGAAAAGTGTAGCCCGATCGCGCGATGCGTTCCTTCGGAACAGGCTTTGCCAACGCAAAACCCAGGCGAGTGAACGATAAATACAGCAGATGACAGCCGCGATCGCCGCTAAAATAATAAAGCTATCCCCAGGATTTACCCCATCGGCTTGCAGTATTTGATAAATCACCAGTTCATACCAACCCAGGGAAATACCTGCCAAGGAAAGATAGATGATCCCTTTGGCTTGAGGACGGTGATAGGTTACACTGATACCGATTAAAGCCGCACCTAGGGTAATCAACCCGGTATAGGGGGTGAAATAAAAAAAGTGTAAACTAATACCAATCAAGGTATAAATAACCAGTTCGTACCAGGCAAGGGAAATACCTACCAGGAAAAGATAGGTGATGCCTTTTCTTTGAAGACGGCGACGCCCTACGATGATGCCCGTTAAAGCTGCACCTAGGGTGAGCAACCCGGTATAGGGAGTGAAATAAGAAAAGCGCAAATTAATGCCAACGAGGGCATAAATTAAGGGTAAAGAGTCCAGTACATCCCGCCAATTTTCTCCCCACCTCCCAGACGCCCCGCCTAAACGGGTATGCCACCAACGATTGAAGACTAGTGTCATAACTGCCAGAATAATGTTCGCAGCGCCGAGGATTAAGGATGAACCCTTAAGGAGTACAATAGCGTTGGCTATGATCAATTCTATTGCCCAGCTAATGCCGTAAATACTAAATTTGGGAAAAGATTGCCAATACCGATAAAAAATAGCACCGCCAATGAGCATTGATGCACTCAGGTACTGCCAACTGGATGGAATGAATTCTAAATACATATTGGCGCTCGAGAGCGTCAGCAGTCCGAGTTCCGTTGTAGATAGAGCAATTGCCCAGCGATCGCAGGCTTGAGCGTACAATTGAGCTAGCGTGCTAGCCTGGGGCGTTAAGCCAGCACGTAGCAGCCATAATCCGAAAATTGCGATCGCGCCAACCCAATACCAATCGGCTGGAGAAAGGGAGGACAATCCCGGAATTCCTTGGGAAAGACGCGCCACACCAAAACTCAGGGCAAATCCAATCGTGATCGCGGCGGCTAAGGCTTGCTTTAAATAACAGCTATTGATGAACATCACAAACGTGGCGACACCTAAGCCGATGAGTCGGATGTCGGCTTGGAATAGGGTAAGCCCTTGGACGAGAAATAAGCCGATCCCACTCCACCAAAATAGTTGGATTTGCCTTGAGTTTAGCCCCTGATTGGTAGTAGAATCTGAGCCTAAGTCAGGGTTTTCTACCGATGACCAAGGACTAATCAGGGAATCGCTGAGTGACTCTCTGGGGAAGGAATTAGCCTCTTTGCCCCCTGTTCGCGATCGCGTACTTCGGCTGGCAATGTCGGTTAATCTTAAAGGGGTTAACAGCCATAAGAGTCCCCACGGTGGCGTGGAAGCGGGAACAAAAAATAGGTCAGTAAAAATCTCATCGGCTAGCAAGACATAACTGAGTCCGGCTAGCACAAAACCCAGATACCAGCAACTGCGATACCAAATTTGTTTGACGATAGGGGATTGGGGATTTTGCTCTACAGTTTGCCCTGTGCTAAGATTCCATTCTGCCACCATCAGCAATAAGAATAGAGTCGCCCAGAGGGGTTCCCTGAGAGTAGGTATCCATCTGTGAATAAACAAACAGATGGTCAACAATCCACCAATATGGGTGAGGTAGACGAGAACAACTCGCACAAAATTAACTTTAGAGGGGGTTTGGGGGAGCGATAAGTCCCACGCCATAATTTTAATTTGGCATTGGGATGCCTTCACTCACCCAAGCTAATTTTATCGAAGCGCCGTAAAACCCACATCCTTTTAGGTGTGGGATATAAGGCGGGTCATCGGAGGCACGTAGATGACCAAATCATCCCTTGTTTCTAGCCATTCGCTAGTAGCACATCACTTAGGCTATTAGCATTAATC
>NZ_JAVKEW010000043.1:0-27369 GCF_040226375.1 Coleofasciculus sp. G2-EDA-02
CAGCATACCTTAATAGCGCTGAAAATAACGGATTAAAGCAGCAAAGCTTCTCAAATTACTACAATTACTGACGTATTTAGACTTGAGTAGGGCGAGTTCCGTCCGATTTTAAGCCTGTGGACTGGTTGAGTGCCGACACCGCCAGAGTGAAACAGGAAGCAATCCGGATAATGTCTAACAAGATCCAATTTTGTCTAGCTTTGTCCAAGTGTTGTAGAACGGTAGCCAGAACAATTGAGAATAGCCTAACTTACGCCAACGGCGAACATGATTCGGTGCCTCCAAACTCTCCTGAAACAACGGGGCAGGATGTTCTAAATAGTAAACCGTTCCCGGTGGCGCGGCAAAGACTTGGGGGGCGGGTATACTCTGATTGTCCCCATACCGCATCCGACAACTAATCGCTAAGGGTTTGTCTGTAGCAAAACTGACTAAAGGACCAACCTTTTGATTCGCCTTCGCCGGATAAGCAAAATACCATTCCCAAGGATATGCCTGACACAAGGCTGTACCATGGTGACGTCGTTCAAATACCCCCGGAGTCACTAAATACGCCAGAGATTTTTGTGATCTCCCCTGATTCCCCTGAGACACCTGCTGCAAACTATTCCACTGTTCTCCTAACTGGGGACAAGAGGCTAAAATCGCCCGATGTCCTTCCCCTCCCAGTCGCAGAATGCTACTTTGGGGTAGATTGAATTGACCCTCAAGGGCAATGGCAAGACTCCAGCCCGGATTCAGGCGGATGGCATTCTCGACAAAATAACCATCGGCATCTAGCACCGATCGCCCGCCCAAATCTATAGTATTATGAGAACGAGTTTCGCCCTGCCAGGGTTGGGTTTGACCCGCCTCTACCCCTTGCCATTGATGGGGTGGAATCTGACCCGTTTTCAGATACTGCCAAATCACCGGAAAGGGCAGATATTGAAAATAATCCTGCTTCCTTCCCCTCCCCGACTGAGACGCCCAAGACGCCCGAACTAAAGGTTGACATCGTTCGGGATTGGTTTGGAGGACACCATAAAGAGGATGGGTATAATCCCAAGCCAGAGGCACCAAGGGTACAGTTTGGCTGTAGGCTAAAGGAATAGGAAAATAAAGGGTTTCCTGATAACACAGAAACGGACCAATCAGGTGCAAATCCTCTCCAGTTTGAAGTAACCCCTGAATCGCCCCAGCAATGGCATGACCATTAGGCGGAAACAAACTACTTGCCCAAGCCCGTTCTCCAGGGGAAAAGGGTTTGGCGTCTCGAAATAGCAGTACATCTAAAGGCGTAATTGTATACCATTTCATTGGTCATTGGTCATTGGTCATTGGTCATTGGTCATTGGTCTTATGTGATAATTGAACGGTGAGGTCGGGGCGGGTTTAGTTATATCAGGGTCAAAACGAAACGTTAGTGGTAAAACCCGCCCCTACACACTCTCCCCCATCTCCCCCATCTTCCCCATCTCCCCCTCCCCGCGTCTCCCCCTCTCCCCATCTCCGCGTCTGTCTCAACCACCAATTTAAAAGCGTGACAGCTTACCAATCTGCCGATGGCGTAAAATAAACGCCGTTAGCTTCAACCAACGTTGGACAGTTTCATCCTGCTGAGGGAGGGGTGTGGTTTGACGTAATGCCCTCAAATACCTAGCTAAATCCGCCTCAAACCCTTGCCTAACCGACTGATTATCCGCCAATAAATCCCGACGCTGGCAAAATGTCCGCGTCCAGGGTACAATCGCTGCTAACGTCGGCGCGGGATGCTGACGCCAGAGTTGGGCGGCTTGTTCAAAAATGCTGTGATTTACCCCCAATTGGAGTAACCTGTGCCACTGATGAAACACTGGGAACCGACTCGTAGCCGTGAGACTATTGCCATTGCCAAATAACACCCGGACTTGCACAGCATCTTTCTCATGCCCTTGATAATCATACTGCTTCGCCCCCGCTTCCGCTGACCAGAGATTCTCCAAAGCAATCGCTAAAGGCACCGAATGATGGGCAATCACAACCCCAACACTCAAACTCGCCTCACCCCCCATCGTAAATAAAGGACGTTTGGGTAAGCGAGAATAGGTATCTGGTTCCCCCCGATAACGCCAATAATCCCCCTGACTGCTAAACTCACCCCTGGGGTCATCCGCACCTCGAAAACATTGCCGAATATCCCATAACCACTGGTACCATTCCCAGAGATTGGTATAAGCTAAAACATCATCGCCGCCACTATAAATTAACCGTCCAGCATAGCGTTGTTCGGTTAAATAAGGAACCAACCGATTGGAGAAATCCAAAAGGGCGCGACTCAGGGCATTATGTGTCGCTGGACCCATACGTTTTTTAAGGGATTTGAGTTGATTAAATCCCTGGTAAATCCTGTGGCTGTCCCCATCCGCCGCTTCAGGGGGGTCAGGCAAAACGGGCATATACTCCTGATACGCCTTCAATCGTTCCCCATTCAACCAGCGACTCATCCCATCCCCATCCCCAGCCGCCAAGACATACCAATCACTGGGATTATTCCCCGGTGTAAAATACTCGGCAATCTTCAACCCAACCCGCTGACATTCTGCCTGTCTCACCTGCTTTTGTGCCTCCCGGGTAAAGGGTTGGCTAGGATTAGGATTGGTGGGCGTAAACTCATCAATCAGCCAACCCGCATTCAGCAGGCGAGAATTGAGTAAATCGGGATAATTTTGTTCAATCCAAGGAATCCCCCAAGGTTGCGTCGCTGGGGGAAAATCACCGGGGAGGGGGGATTGCGTCGTCCAGGCAAAAGCTTGACTAATCTCAGCCGTTGCCCAGCGAAAATACTCTATCGCCTCCGGATGAGTCCGCAACCAACCCGCCACACCAGAACTCAAATCTGGATACAATTGGGGCGAGGGTCGAAACTGGGATGCCAACGTCTCCCCCTCTCCGCGTCCCCCTGTGCCTAAAACCCCTAACAGTTGCGGTAATATCTTATGTAACCCCCGCTTCAGCGTCTCCGTGGCGTTGAGTTCTTCAATCCCATCAAACAATCCCACCTGTCGTTCCCAGTATTTCCCCGTATCCCCTTCTGTGGTATGGCGTTGGTCTGGATTAGGATACACCACTGAACCGATACCCGACACCGTAGACCGAGGTAAAAAAGCCGTTGGCACTTGCCAAACCCGACTATTTTTCACCGTACCCGCTGCATATCGCAGTTGGTCGAATAAATAGGACCACCATGACCCCACATTCACACAAATGGATGGGTCTTTTTCAGACACCGCCCGCATAAACTCCAATTCCTCCGGTAAAAATAGGGCGCGGCGTTGGTCTGGAGTATCCTGAAGCTGGCACAGACGATTCATCGGGTCTAACCAGGCTTGCAGTTGGGCAGCGTCTGATGCAGCAATTGCCTGATTTGTCAAGGGATTCACGCCAATCGGTAACGCCGTCCAATAGGTTTGCCACTGAGACGCCAACCACCCCGACCAAGTGGCACTATTTTCCCCTAAATCTGGCATCCAGTGGCGTTGCTTTAACTCAGCAAACACCAACTGCCCAATCCTAGACCATTCCGCCAGCAGGGTTTGACGGGCGGTTTGCATGGCAGACTTCACGTCTTTGGCGGGGAGAAGGACAACAATCACATTAGGAAACCCGGCGGTGAGTAAGGCAGATGCTGACGGTTGCGGTATCCACGGTCGAAACTCCGCCCATGTCTGCCCCAACCAATAGTCAATTAAGGGTTGCTGAAACAGACTGGGATAAATCAGGCTATCGGGTCCATAGCGTTGTGCCAGCCGCCAACAAAGTTTAGCCGACAGATAATGCAACACCCAAGACCCTGCCCAGAAATCCCGCATTTTGCGACTAGCTTTAATTAACTCTTGCACCGGAGAAAAGCTAAAGGTAGCCAGATGGGGAGGGGAGGAGTTCGAGTCAGTTAATGCCCCAGCTAGGGCGGCGGTGAGGCTAGCTTGACTCCACACCGAGGCATCGGGTAAAAGGGGTACCGCTGGCATGAGTAAGGCATCCTCTCCCAGTCGCTGACTCACGGCTTCGGGTAAGCAGCGCCATAACCACCAAAAGAGTTGGCGGGAGTCGATGGCTTCTGGGGCGTTGGGGGTGCTGTCTGCGGGTGGCGGGGAGGTTAACTGATCATAATCCCTGACATTCACCGATAGGGGGAGTTCTGCCCCCGATAGCAGATGTGCCACGTTCAGAGTCGGCAGAGTCAGAGGCAAATGCATCCGATTCAGCAGGGCGCGATCGCTGGCTTCAGCTATTTGGTAGGCTTGGGATACGGTTGGGGCAGGATTGACTGATTCTAGGGCATTTAAGAAGACTTGAGCATTTTCCCCGGTCGAGTTTCTCAAACTATCCCGGTCAAAATCATAGAGTAATCCTTGGATTTTGGCTTGCCAGAAGGAATTAGACACGAGGGAATTGTGCGATCGCGAGAATCATCCGATTTACTCTATCACAACAGCCTGAATAGAGTATCCCAAAATCCATTGGTACTCCCCCTAAAATAACACGCGATCGCGCAATCTTGTAGCGCCCATGATCGTTCACAGTCTCTGGAATACGGGGACATTATTAAGTTTAGTAATTTTAGGCAGTGGGGGAAGTTGAGGCAGTATGGTTTGTAGGGGCGGGTTTATGGGCTTTCGTTCCGCTATTGATACTAACCTTTGTACAAAACCCGCCCCTACTATTGCCTATTGCCTATTGCCCATTCCCTATTCCCTGTTCCCCGTTCCCCAAATTGCGATCGCGCCATCATTACTCCCGCTAACCAACATCTGACCGTCACCACTAAAGCCGAGGGAAAAAATCGAACCTGAAAACCCTGTCAGCGTCGTCATCAACTCACCGGTTTGCAGATTCCATAATCCTAATCTGCCATAAGCACCTAACGCGCTTGCCAAGATATTACCCGATGGATGCAGTGCCAAGGCATTCACAAAGACAGGTTTAGGATTTGCTACAGGTGTCGAAAGTAATTCCCCGGTTTGGGGATTCCAAACATTAATGGTTTCGGCAAAACTCTCACTCACCAAGACTTGTCCATCCTGATTAAACGCCAACGCTCTTAAAGACTGAGGATGCTGGAGGATATGCCGGATTTCCCCACTCTGCCAATTCCATAAATGAATTGTACCGTCCTCAGAACCACTGGCAAGGAGTTCTCCATTGGGACTAAAAGCAAGAGACAGGGTTAAATTTTCTATATCAAACTGAAGCAGTTGTTTGCCTGTTTCTAGATTCCAAAGCATAATTTCCGAGACAAAACCTAAACCTTCTCCTCTCCTGGAACTGGCGAGAGTTTTTCCGTCTGGGGTAATCGCCAAGGATGGAATCATGCCTTCTTTCTTCTGAAAAGTATTGATCAATTCACCCGTTTTCAGATTCCAGAGTTTAATTGAACCGTCCTCGATACCCCCCCCACTCACCAGTATTTCTGCATTTGGACTAATGGCTAAGGCAGTAATTTGATCAGAATGTCCAGAAAAAGTACGCAATGGCTGACCTGTATTTAGGTTCCAGAGTTTAATCGTTTGATCATCGCTACCCGTGGCGAGGAGTTGTCCATCTTGGCTAATCGCGATCGCGCCTACTGCGTCTGCATGTGCCTTAATATTACGCAACAATTTGGCATCTTGCCATTGTTGAGTCGGCGTAGCGGCGATGAGAGCAGCATTTCCAGGGCTGGGGGATAGAGAATGCGATCGCGGCACGTTGGTGACGATGACAGACAGGACAGTTATAACCGTCAGTACGACGGAAACCGCGTAAGAACTTGACCTGCGACTCATAGTTAACCCTTAACAACACCATCCCACCTAAATTGGTAAGATTATTCCCTTAGACGACAGATAATGCCAAAAAGTATCCCATAAATATTATTCCCGTGCCAACAACAGCACAAAAAATTAGAGAAATTAATTCGGCGACGGTATAACTTACATAGAGTCCAAGCTAAATCCAGGCGAGCCATCTGCCATCTGCCTTTGTTCTGTCAGTGACGGGGAACCATAATTCCCCTGTGGTTGTGTTCCTCGCACCATAGCCTCTGAGTCATTACGTTGTATTTTAAGGAAACATTACAGGGTGTTGACACCCTGTTCCATCAGGTTCATCCATAACCAAACTCTAATTGCTATGATTGGAGCTTGCTTGAATTAAACGACTCATACGTTAATTTGAGGTGCATTCTACATAGGAGCCATCATGCAACTATCACAGCCTTTGTCGAAGTCGAAACCAAAGCATATTGTTTTGACCTCTCATCCAGGGCGTTCCCGGGAACAACCCCCTCGCCTGCATTGGGGAGAAATCGACCCCCTCAAGCGCAGACCCATTATTGGTACGGTGACGAACCTCGCCCATCGTAACGTGATCGGCACTCACTCCGGTTCCTATTCCGTCTATCGGGCATTAGCCGTTGCCAGTGGAGCGCTGCATCCAAATCACAGAGCGGATTTGACCAATACAGCTCCCGTTGTGGCGATAGGTCCCCATCCCAGTTGGGCTAACCCTAATCGCATTGTGTCTCTTGATCCCTTTGGGGGAATGGTGGGGGATGTCTACGCCAATTTCTATGAGCAAGGATACGACATTCGACCCACGATCGCAGTCACCCAAGCCCATGTCAACTTGCCGGAAATCCAAGAAGCGATCCAGAAAAATCGATTATCAGTTGACGGTAAAATTGTCAAGCCCAACGGCAGTTTAGTGGTCACCAAAGTAGCCATTGACCCCGTGTGGTATCTGCCAGGAATTGCCCACCGACTCAACGTCGAGGAAGGAGAATTACGCCGCGCCCTCTTCCAGCAAACCGGGGGAATGTTCCCTGAACTGGTAACCCGCCCAGATTTACAGGTTTTCTTACCTCCGATTGGTGGGATTACAGTTTATTTAATTGGTGAGGTTGACGCGATTACTGATCCCAATCGCCAACTTGCCGTGCGAGTTCATGATGAATGCAACGGTTCCGATGTCTTTGGTTCCGATATCTGCACCTGTCGTCCTTATTTAGTACATGGGTTGGAAGTTTGTGTGCAAACCGCACAAGCCGGAGGTGCAGGGGTTTTGGTTTACTTCCGCAAAGAAGGGCGGGCGTTAGGTGAAGTCACCAAGTTCCTGGTTTATAATGCCCGCAAGCGACAAGAAGGCGGCGATAGCGCTTCTTCTTATTTCAACCGCACCGAATGTGTCGCAGGTGTTCCCGACATGCGTTTCCAAGAACTAATGCCCGATGTACTACACTGGTTGGGAATTACGCGGATTGATCGGTTTGTCTCCATGAGCGACATGAAATACAATGCGATCACCAACTCTGGCATCGAGATTGTCAAGCGCGTCCCGATTCCCGACGATTTAATTCCCGAAGATGCCATGGTCGAAATTGCTGCCAAGCAAGCGGCGGGTTATTATACCGAAACAACCGCACCCGATGCAGTAAAATTAGCGACGATTAAAGGGCGTAGTCTTGGCTGATGGTTTTGGATTCGTTATTGGAAATTGGGCATTTGAGTAGAACCAATGATGAATGAAATGCCAAAAACAACAGACGATTGCCGATTTGATTTCAGGCAGCTTCTTTGTTATTCTTGATCTAGTGACTTAGCTTCCTCATAGTCAGCAGTGTTTCCTTTCAGAACAGTAAGTGTGTCTAATCACAAGTAGAGTGTGTACTCCCGCACTGGCGTCTGTAGTAAGCTATACCGACACACAGTTATTCAGGGGTACACACCTATAAAATAGAAATTATGAATTATGAAAAATTTTTGAGTATTGTGTAGGGGCTATTTTCACTATTATCGTTTCTGACCTCACAATAAATATAACTAGACCCGCCCCGACAAATCTAAAATTTATCCATAAACGACATCACCGGAACTGGGCTCTCGCATTTGGGTAAAACATTTTGGACAAGTATCATAAGATGGCTCCCCAAATGCGAGAGCCCCTACAGGTTATAAATGACAAATGACAAATGACAAATGACAAATGACAAATGACAAATGATCAACAAACTATTGCTTACCTGAGAACACCAAAGGCGATTCGAGAACGGTGCGATCGCGTCTTGGATCTCGCTGAGACAAACCAGTTGCATTACTTCCGTTGCGATTTAACCCAGCTAGAAAATGTAGCCAGTTATGTGATTCAAGTGATGCAGGATGAATATCCTGATTTTAATATCCCTTTCCACAGTCGCTGGCGGCATTTTGAAGTCCCGAACGTGCCACGCCTTGCTGAATTAGACGAAAAATTAGCCGGACTCACTCCTGTACAAAAAGCCCAAACTAAATTTGATTTAGCGATTGTTAGTGTCTTATTGGATGCGGGGGCGGGTGCTGATTGGCAATATTTTGAAACCCAAACGGGACAAGTGTTTCGCCGTTCTGAAGGTTTAGCCGTTGCTAGTTTCCGGATGTTCTGTCAGGGTATGTTTTCCAGTAACCCAGAATACTCCTTACAAGCCGATGCTCAAGGATTGAAAAACTTAACAGTTGAGCAGTTAGCTCACGGATTTCAAGTTAGTTCAGCGAATCCTCTTTTAGGTTTAGAGGGTAGGGTAAAACTCTTACAGCGCTTGGGAGAATCCCTACAGACTCATCCGGAATTGTTTGGTGATCAAAATCCCCGTCCGGGTAATTTGGTCAAGTATTTGTTGAGCCTTTCAACCCGTGAGGGAGAAGCGATGGAGGGGAGTTTGACAGATAAGGTTATGGAAAAAATCGATAACTTATCTAAACCCAACTTTATCGGCAAGCTACCCGCTGAAGTGGTATTATCGGCTGTGTTAGAGGGGTTAGGTGATATTTGGTCAGGACGACTTGCGATCGCGGGAGTAAATTTAGGCGATGTCTGGCGTCATTCTGCCCTGTCTGGGGAAAAGCCGAGTGATCAATATATACCGTTTCACAAACTTTCCCAGTGGTTAACCTACTCCCTTCTAGAACCTTTACAAGAATTAGGGTTAGAAATTACTGGATTAGACGAACTCACCGGATTAGCCGAATACCGCAATGGCGGTTTATGCCTCGATTTAGGACTGATTGTGGTGAAAGATCCGGCGATTTTGCAGCAGCGCCATTTACCGGGTTCTGAAGTAATTGTCGAATGGCGAGCGCTGACGGTAAGTCTGTTAGATCGAATTGCCGAAGCTATCCGAAAACAGCTAAACTTAACAGCAACCCAATTACCTTTAGTCAAAGTTTTGCAAGGTGGGACTTGGACAGCCGGACGAAAGATTGCGGCACAATTAAGAGAAGGGGGGGTTCCGCCAATTCAGATTGAGAGTGATGGTACAGTTTTTTGAACGAAATAATCAGTCGGTGCGATCGCCCATCACCGTAGGTTGGGTTGACACAGGAAACCCAACATTCACTCTCCTCCAACATTAACACCAGATAAGCGCGATCGCTCTTAAAATCAAGTCTAATACTAAGTAGCGTTCTAATACCAAATCCAGGTTAGCTACCCCCGTTATAACAAAGTCCGCGCAGGCGGACGAAAGTTTGTGTAGCAGCGATTTCAATCGCCTCCTCTTGCTTAGACTATTTTATCCATGGTAGGGGCAATTTAAAACATAACCTGAATAAATCTTCTTTGGCTACAAATAACATATATTTTTTATTGTTTTTGTATTAATTATGATCAATTAATAAATACATGATCAACGCCTATTTTAGGGTGTATTCCTTTCGGGGCTGTGATTTGGCAACAGGAGTGGTATACTCTCAGGACATGAAGATTAACTTCTATACAGATAAAAAGCTGTCTACTATTAACAAATGACTCCTCAAGTTACAGTAATCAATCACCCATTCGTGCAACACAAGCTAACCCTTATGCGTCAGGCAGATACCAGTACGGCTAAATTTCGTCAACTGATGAAAGAAGTTGGCAGCTTGTTAGCTTACGAGGTGACGCGGGACTTACCCCTTAAATACGCAGCGATTAAAACACCCCTGGCTCCCATGCACGCTCCCATGCTGGCTTCGGATAAGAAAATGGTGATTGTTTCGATTATGCGGGCAGGGCAAGGGCTGGTTGATGGTATCTTAGAACTGATTCCTTCCGCCCGCTTGGGGCATATTGGCTTGTATCGTGACCCCACTACTCGGATTCCGATTGAATATTATTGCAAACTGCCTCATGATATCGAACACCGAGAGATCTTGGTTGTTGATCCCATGGTGGCGACAGGGAATACAGCCGTAGCCGCCGTGGATCGGGTGAAGGATTTTATCCCGTTGTCCATCAAGTTTTTGTGCTTGCTAGCTGCACCGGAGGGAATCGCGAATTTCCATGATCATCATCCCGAAGTTCCTCTGTATACCGCCGCTATTGATGAAAGCTTAGACGAGCATGGCTATATTTTGCCCGGACTTGGGGATGCAGGCGATCGCCTGTTTGGGACAAAATAGCAGTAAGCTTTGTGTTGCACTATCGATATCTGTCATGAATCCCACCATTTTGGTGAAACAACTTCCACTAGAAGAGATTAGCGCCGAACGCTTTCAACCCTTTGGTCAGTTAATCACGCCGACAGCCGATGATAAACCCTATGATGCGACAGACGCCCAATTAATTCTGCACAACGGGACTCCCCGCTTTTACATTATGCGTTTGTCTCAAAGAGGTCGCAAATTTCACAAAATCACGCGCCATCAGCAATGTAGCCAATGTCTGGGTTCTCTAGAAGGGAAAGACTGGTGGATGGCGGTTGCACCTGCTTGTGAACGCGAACAACCCGCGATCGATGACATTAAAGTTTTCCGGATTCCGGGAAATTGCTTTATCAAGATAGAACTAGGGACTTGGCACGCTGGTCCTTATTTTGAACATGATTTTGTCGATTTCTACAACTTAGAATTGAGTGACACGAATGAGGTTGATCACTTTAGCCATGATTTTCGTAAAAGCCACAATTTAGAATTGGAAATTCTTTAATAATATGTCACCTCAAGAAAAACATCAGTCAGAGCATTGTTTGATGTGTCACTTAAATAAAATCATCGGTTTTTCCTGAAGTGTATACGGGATCTTTGCTGTGCTATAATTAGACTAAATTTCATATACTTATACTGAAAAGGAAAAGCCAACATGAGGTTTATTAGTCCCAAGGTCGATTATGCATTTAAAAAAATATTTGGTTCCGAACAAAGCCAAGCAATTTTAATCAGTTTTCTTAATGCGATCATTTATAAGGAAGAAAAAATAATTCAATCTTTAACCATTGTAAATCCCTATAATCCGGGTCAGGTAATGACCTTAAAAGAAACGTATTTAGATGTCAAAGCTGTTTTAGCGGATGGGTCTATTGTTGTTATTGAAATGCAAGTAGCGCCAATGACTGCTTTTAACAAACGGGTGGCTTATAACCTGGCAAAAGCTTATAGTAATCAGTTGAAAACAGGCGATGATTATCCGTTCCTAAATCCAGCCATTGCCGTAACAATTACCGATTTTATCTTGTTTCCCAACACGGCTCAGGTCATTAACCAATTTGTCTTTCAAGAGAAAACCCAAAAATTTGAACTTTTAGATGGTGAATTGAAGCTAATTTTTGTCGAGCTCCCCAAGTTCAATAAAACCTTGTCTGAACTACAGAGTTTAACCGATAAATGGATTTATTTCCTGAAAGAAGCAGCGACTTTGGAGAGTGTCCCTGATAATTTAGGGGAAGTTTCAGAGATAGAACTTGCTTTAAACCTTGCTAACCAAGCCACAATGACCGTAGAAGAGTTGGAGGTGGTTGATCGGCGAGGCATAATGTTGCAAGATGAAAAAGGACGGCTGGCTTATGCTGAAGAAAAAGGAAAAGAAGAAGGGAAAGAAGAAGGGCGACTACAACAGACCAAAACTCTAGTAGGGCGTCTAATTATGAAGCGTTTCGGCGAAATCCCGTTGGCAATCAGCCGCAAAATTGAAGAATTACCGTTGAGCGATTTGGAACGGTTAACTGAGGAAGTTTTCGATTTTCAAAGTTTACCCGATTTAGCCAGTTGGTTGGAGGAGCGCTAGTAGATTGGTGGAAATAAACTAAATAAACTGAACTTTAAGTTCTGTGAATATGCCTCAAACCCTTAAACCCAATGAAGTAGCTTGCTTCTCAAGGGCAGCGAGTATGGCAGATGACAAAGGACAAAGGACAAAGGACAAAGGACGAAGCACCCCTCAATCTGAGCAAAAATGGTAGGATGATCATAAAAATGCCGCCCTCAGTGGTGGTTTATCATGGGTTAGCCGTTAGCCACTGGGACTCGTGCAAGATTGCCTGTGAACCCTTCCCTCCCCTATTCATGCCCTTAGTCTTGAGTGTCTAACCTTAACCCTAGACCAAGCGCGATTAGACGTATCCCTCTCCTGCTATGTTAAAAAACTTACTTGGCGATCCAAATACCCGCAAACTTAAAAGATACCAACCGTTCGTTGCCGATATCAACGTTCTGGAAGAAGATATCCGATCGCTCTCCGATGAACAACTCCAAGGGAAAACCGCAGAATTCAAGCAGCAGCTTGAAAAAGCGACAACCGATCGTGAGCGAGAAGAGTTACTCGAGGATCTCCTACCCGAAGCCTTTGCAGTAGTGCGGGAAGCAGCACGGCGGGTTCTGGGAATGCGCCATTTTGATGTGCAGCTATTAGGTGGTGTTGTGCTGCACCGGGGAGAAATCGCGGAGATGAAAACGGGTGAGGGGAAAACCCTGGTATCCACCCTCCCAGCTTATCTCAACGCTTTAAGTGGCAAAGGTGTACATATTGTTACCGTCAACGATTACCTAGCCCGTCGGGACGCGGAATGGATGGGACAGGTACACCGTTTCCTCGGATTAACGGTGGGACTGATTCAGTCGGGTATGGGTCCTGGGGAACGACAGCGCAATTACGCCTGTGATATTACTTATGCCACAAACAGCGAGTTGGGCTTCGACTACTTGCGGGACAATATGGCAACATCGATGAATGAGGTGGTGCAGCGTCCCTTTAATTACTGCATCATTGACGAAGTAGACTCCGTACTCATTGACGAAGCCCGCACCCCTCTGATTATTTCTGGGCAGGTGGAACGCCCCACCCAGAACTATATGAAAGCGGCTCAAATCGCTAAGATGCTTCAGCCAGAGGAGCATTATGAGGTTGATGAAAAAGCTCGTAATGTGATCCTCACCGATGAAGGATTTATCCAGGCAGAGAAACTCCTAGAGGTTGAGGATTTGTATGACCCGGAAAATCCCTGGGCGCATTATATCTTCAATGCGATTAAGGCAAAGGAACTATTTACCAATGACGTAAACTACATCGTGCGTAACGACGAAGTGGTCATCGTCGATGAGTTTACCGGACGAGTCTTACAGGGACGCCGTTGGAGTGATGGACTGCACCAGGCGATTGAGGCAAAGGAAGGCGTAGAGATTCAAAAGGAAACCCAAACCCTAGCTACTATTACCTATCAAAATTTCTTTTTGCTCTATCCCAAGCTAGCCGGGATGACGGGAACCGCGAAAACAGAAGAAGCCGAATTTGAAAAAATCTATAACCTACAAGTCACGATTATCCCCACCAATAAGCCCCCTGGACGGCGGGATATGTCGGATGTAGTGTATAAAACTGAGGAAGCAAAATGGAAAGCGGTGGCACGAGAATGCGCGGACATGCATGAGCAAGGACGCCCAGTATTGGTGGGTACAACCAGTGTGGAAAAATCAGAAGTGCTTTCGCGTTTGTTAAGCCAATTGGACGTTCCCCATAATCTGCTCAATGCTCGACCGGAGAACGTGGAACGGGAATCAGAAATTGTCGCCCAAGCCGGGCGCAAAGGGGCTGTGACAATTGCCACCAACATGGCAGGACGTGGTACCGATATTATCTTGGGGGGTAATGCGGATTATATGTCGCGGCTGAAAGTGCGAGAATATTTCATGCCGCAGATTGTTATCCCTGAAGAAGAAGATTCTTTTGCGGCTATGGCATCCGGTAGCGGAAAACGCTCCCAAGCCCAAGGGTTTGCCCCAGGGAAAAAGGTGAAAACTTGGAAGGTGAGCCCCCAGATTTTCCCGACTCAGTTGTCTCCGGAAACAGAGCAAAAGCTGATTGAGGCGGTGAAGTTTGCGGTGCAGCAGTATGGGGAACGCAGTCTACCGGAATTAGAAGCTGAAGAAAAAGTGGCAGTTGCGGCGGAAAATGCCCCGACGGAAGACCCGGTGATTCAAAAGCTGCGGGAGGTTTGTCGGGCGGTGCGAAAGGAATACGAAGCCTTTACTCATAAAGAACATGATGAGGTGATTAGCATCGGCGGATTGCATGTGATTGGTACTGAACGCCACGAATCTCGCCGGATTGATAACCAACTGCGGGGACGGGCGGGACGCCAAGGTGACCCAGGTTCGACGAAGTTTTTCCTGAGTTTAGAGGATAACTTGCTGCGGATTTTTGGGGGCGATCGCGTGGCGGGGATGATGAATATGTTCCGGGTTGAGGAAGATATGCCCATCGAATCGGGAATGCTGACTCGTTCCTTAGAAGGGGCGCAGAAAAAAGTTGAAACCTTCTACTATGACACCCGGAAACAGGTGTTTGAATATGACGAGGTGATGAATAATCAGCGGCGGGCAATTTATGCCGAACGTCGTCGGGTGTTAGAAGGATTAGATCTCAAAGAACAAGTCATCCAGTATGCGGAGAAGACCATGGATGATATTGTAGATGCTTATGTCAACCCCGATTTGCCACCAGAAGAATGGGATTTAGCCAGCTTAGTGGCAAAGGTACAAGAGTTTGTCTATTTGCTGCAAGACCTCCAGCCCGAACATCTAGATGATATGACAGTTACGGAGATTAAAACCTTTTTGCATGAAGAAGTCCGTAAAGCCTACGACATTAAAGAAGCCCAAATCGATCAGATTCAACCGGGATTGATGCGACAAGCCGAACGGTTCTTCATCTTACAGCAGATTGATACCCTGTGGCGGGAGCATTTGCAATCGATGGATGCTTTGCGCGAGTCTGTCGGGTTACGGGGGTATGGGCAGAAAGACCCACTGATTGAGTATAAGCAAGAAGGGTATGAAACCTTCTTGGAGATGATGATTGACATCCGTCGCAATGTGGTGTACTCGCTGTTCCAATTCCAGCCGCAAGTGCAACCGCAAGCCGTGTAGTTTTGAGTCATTGCTCGTGAGCGTTAGATCCCTGACTTCTTGAAGAAGTCGGGGTTCTCTTCTATGAGAGGCATAAAGTTTTGTATACTGAACAATATAGTATTTGCAATTTAAAATGACTTCCCAAACGCCATCGATTCAATTTTTTGAAGGACTTCCTGAAGAACTGAGCAATGTTAGCTTGAGACGAAATCGGAGTTCGGGCGTGCGTTCAGTATTAATGAGTTTCGATTCCTTAAAAGCGATAGAAAAATTCCAGAGTTATACCAAGCGATTCGCTAACGCCTTGCTCTTAATCGATGAAGAAGGGCAAATTAGTGTTGAGCCATCGTCGGTGAAATTTATATTCAGTGGTCCGGAAGGCGATGATTTGAAGCGGGTAGACTGCGAATTTGACATCGAACAGCAAGAGCACTGGGATCGTTTCATGCGCTTTATGCACCGCTATGCCGAAGCCAATGGTATGGCTTATGGTGATACAAAACAAGCACAGGGAGCAGAGTAACTTAATCGTGAAAATCGCTATTACTGGAGCCACTGGATTTATTGGCTCTCGCTTAGTCAAGCGTCTGCTTGAGAAAGGGCATCAACCCTTAATTTTAACCCGAAACCGAGCCAAAGCGACTAGGCTGTTTCCCAATTTAGAGATTGTGGGTTATACTCCCACCGAATCCGGAGCTTGGCAAGACGCGATCGCGGGTTGTGATGGGGTGGTGAACTTGGCTGGGGAACCCATCGGTGAGAATCGTTGGACACCGGAACGAAAGCAGGCGATTCTCAATAGCCGCCAACTGGGAACCCGGCAAATTGTAGACGCGATCGCGAAAGCTCAACCCAAACCTAGGGTATTAGTGAATGCATCAGCTATTGGCTATTACGGGACTAGCGAAACAGCAACATACACTGAAACCAGTCCCCCTGGAGACGATTTCCTCGCCCAAGTCTGTCAGGCTTGGGAAGCTGAAGCCCAAAAGGTGAAAGATGCTGACGTTCGGTTGGTTATCCTCCGATTTGGCATCGTTCTGGGGGATGGTGGCGCACTGGCAAAAATGCTACCCCCATTTAAACTCTTTGCTGGGGGTCCGATTGGGAGTGGGCGTCAGTGGTTCTCTTGGATACACCGAGATGACCTCGTGAACCTGATTATCGACGCGCTCACCCGCAACGACATGGAAGGGGTATTCAATGCTACAGCACCCAACCCCGTGCGGATGTCGGAATTTTGTCAAACCCTAGGGGATGTACTGAATCGTCCCTCCTGGTTACCCGTTCCCAGCATTGCTATAGAAGCATTACTGGGAGAGGGGGCTAAAGTTGTTCTCGAAGGTCAAAACGTGTTACCTAAGCGGACGACTAGCTGTGATTTTAACTATCGCTATCCCACGGTCAAACCCGCGTTAGCCGATATTGTTACCTGAGATTGACCTCTCCTCGGCATAAATGACCGAGGATTCTAAAAGGATACTTCGGGACGGGTTAAAACACCGTTTTCTTTGATCATCCAGATAAATAATCTAGATGGCGCAGTCAATGACGCCCTACGCTCGTTCTCTGGGGCATTCAAGGACATGGCGAAAGAGTTCGATGTCCCCTTTGTGTGTCTGGCTCAAATCAATCGGGGTGTTGAGGGACAGACCAACAAGCGCCCAACGATGGCAGATATCAAGGATAATAAACTACCCAGACCTCTGCTCTTAGCAGGTCTGGGTAGTTTATAAAGATTTTTGATCATCACAGCGTTTTAACTGGACTTTGGGTTGCTGAGGAGTCTTTTAGCGGTGAGTTATCCGACACCCGTTGTAATCGTGCGCCAAGTTTCTTTAACTTCGCCTCTAGCTTCTCATACCCTCTGTCTAAATGATGCAGTCCCTGAATCGTGGTTTTACCATCGGCGGCTAGGGCGGCTAATATCAGTGCGGCGGATGCGCGTAAGTCAGTCGCAACGACAGGGGCGCCTGATAACAGAGGCACACCACGTACAATCGCATTATTGCCTTTAATCCGAATATCTGCCCCCATGCGATTGAGTTCGGGGACATGACCTAGACGATTTTCAAACACGGTTTCGGTAATCACACTATCCCCATCACTCAGCGTTAATAGTGCCATGAATGGGGCTTGCATATCCGTGGGAAATCCTGGATAGGGTAAGGTTTCAATATCCGTAGCGCGAATTATCCCGGTTGGGACAATCCGTAGACAGTCAGGGGCTTCCTGAATCACTCTCATGCCAATGTTTTGGAGTTTCGCGATCGCGGCGGTAATATGTTCCGGTACAACCGGGGAAAGAGTGAGTTCTGACTGGGTAATTGCCCCAGCCACTAAAAACGTACCCGTTTCGATGCGATCGGGAATAATTGAGTAGTCTACCGAATGTAAACTGGGAACACCAGAAATGATAATCGTGTTTGTACCCGCCCCCCGAATCTTTGCACCCATTGCGTTACAAAAATTTGCCAAGTCCACCACTTCTGGTTCTTGGGCAGCATTTTCTAAAATCGTTTCCCCTGAAGCCAATGTCGCTGCCATCATCAGGGTTTCCGTTGCTCCCACACTGGGATAGTCGAGATAAAATTTTGCCCCTTTTAACCCCTGCCGCCCATTCCCCCTCACATAGGCATTAACCATACCATGCTCAATCTGCACCTCAGCACCTAGGGCTTGCAATCCCCTAACATGGAGATCGACAGGTCTAGCGCCGATGGCACAGCCACCCGGCAAAGGAACTTGAGCCGCGCCCAATCGTGCCAGCAGAGAACCAATCACAAAGAAACTGGCTCGAAGCTGATTAACTACCTCGTAGGGCGCTTTTGACTGTTCCAGGTGACGCGCATCGATATCCAAGATATCCCCATGATGCTTTAGTTTAACACCCAAAGCCGTCAGCACCTGACCCATCCGCGCTATGTCTACCAGAGAAGGCACATTACGCAGTCGGCAATCTTGAGGACACAGCAGCGCCCCTGCCATAATTGCCAATGCCGAGTTCTTCGCGCCACTAATGGTCACATGTCCTTTGAGGGAAGATCTGCCCCAAATCTCTAGAACGGATGGGTTCCCCTTGGGTACAGATCCAGTATCTGTCAGATTAAGAGAGTGGTTGATAGGTCTATCCTCCAGAATCGGTGAAATCTTGGCATTTTTTAAAATTTGGTTTTGATTCTACCTGAAACAGGGCAAATGTCTAGATTTGCTTCCCAAACTGGTGAATCAACCAGCCTTGAATTTTACCTTGTCCGATGCCGAAAATCCGCAAAAAAAAATTAGTTGACAAAGGCGTCAGTATCGTCGCATAATAGTAAGCTGCATGGAAAAAAGCGGAACTGGCGGAATTGGTAGACGCGCTAGATTCAGGTTCTA
Source organism: Coleofasciculus sp. G2-EDA-02 (assembly GCF_040226375.1). Classification (NCBI taxonomy): domain Bacteria; kingdom Bacillati; phylum Cyanobacteriota; class Cyanophyceae; order Coleofasciculales; family Coleofasciculaceae; genus Coleofasciculus; species Coleofasciculus sp. G2-EDA-02. Next base: position 18,510 of record NZ_JAVKEW010000043.1, read on the forward strand.
GTGTTCGCAAGAACTTCCGGGTTCAAGTCCCGGGTTCCGCATCGAAGATTGTAGAGACGTAGCATGCTACGTCTCTACGCTGACCTTGAACTTGATAATGCTGACAAGTAGCAAGAATCCTCTAGTTAAGGCAATTCGGAAACTGCACACAGCCAAAGGGCGGCGGGAGGAGCAACTTCTGCTGTTAGAGGGAACCCACCTGTTGGCAGAAGCTTGTGCGGTCAATTATCCCCTAGTCACCCTTTGTTGTACACCAGATTGGCAGCAAACTCATCCGCAACTTTGGCAAGACGCCACACCTAAGTGTCAGCGTGTTGAAATTGTTGAACCCTCTGTTCTCAAGGCGATGGCGACAACTGTTCAGCCAGATGGTGTGGTGGTAACCGCAAAGTCTTCATCCCTCGTCCCTCCTGAGATTCCCTGTACCCTCGGTTTAGTTTTACAGACGCTGCAAGATCCGGGAAACTTGGGCACCATCATTCGTACCGCAACCGCCGCAGGTGTTGATGGTTTATGGCTGAGTCCAGATAGTGTAGACTTAGAGAATCCCAAAGTATTACGGGCTTCAGCCGGTCAATGGTTTCGTCTGCCCATGAGTAGCAATGCTAATCTAAGTCAGGTGGTTAGGCAAAGTCAGGATCAAGGGGTACAAGTTGTGGCAACTCTACCCAAGGCGACATTGAGTTACTGGGAAATAGACTGGCGCTGTCCTAGCTTGATTCTACTGGGCAATGAGGCGGCGGGACTGCGCCCTGAGTTAGCCGCACTCGCTGATAAATCAGTGCAAATTCCCCTAAGTCAGGATGTAGAATCTTTAAATGTTGCGATCGCGGCGGCTTTAATCGTCTATGAAGCGCTGCGCCAACGGGTACGGGAAACAGGTTATTAGGGAAGTTTTGAATTTTGACCCTTCACTTCGCCCATAGGGAGGGAATGGCGCGTGAATGTGTAGGGGCGGGTAATGGGATTTTCTTATGGCTATTGATGGTAACGTTTCTACAAAACCCGCCCTGACTGTTCCTCCCTCATCTCAACCATCTCCCCTGCTCCTTGGCCTGTCGGCTCTGTTGTCTTCCTATTCTTCCTCTGGTAATTCAGTGTCGCCAAAAAATGCATCGAGATCAGCCGCAGCTTCTTCGAGAAGATCCAGATCGAAAATGTCATCGTCTGACTGGGAGGATTTTGATTGAGGAGTAGGGGCTTTCGATGAAGAACGGCGAGATGGCGATTGGGGAGGAGGGGATGGGTGCCCCAAGAGATTCTCAAGTTGGTCAAGGGATTCCACAAAGGCTTTAGCTGCTTCATTTCGATGATTTTGCTGAGGTTCGCGCATAATAGTTGATTTCCTAAAGCTAGTGTTTATGGAGATGAACGCTACTCATTAGCCTATGTCGGAGAAACTAGCACCCTTACCGCTTGATCCTATGGTATAGTCTTTTAGGTTTAGGGATGGCTTGAAAGCTGGAATCGGCAAAATCTTGAGGGAAATGGATGTGAGTCAAGAATTTGATTACGATTTAGTGATTATCGGTGCTGGTGTCGGTGGACATGGCGCGGCAATACATGCTGTCAGTTGCGGATTGAAAACCGCCATCATTGAAGCCTCCCAAATGGGCGGTACTTGTGTAAATCGCGGTTGTATCCCGTCAAAAGCCCTATTAGCCGCATCAGGGCGAGTACGGGAGTTACGCAATACCCATCATCTGAAATCCCTGGGAATTCAGGTGGGTGGCGTGGACTTTGACCGAGACGCGATCGCAAACCATGCAAATACCCTGGTGAGTAAGATTCGCGGCGATCTCACCAACAGTCTCAAACGCTTAAATGTTGATATCATTCCCGGTTGGGGTCGGGTAGCTGGACAACAAAAAGTAACGGTGACGACAGACAGTGGCGAAAAAACTGTTACCGCCAAAGACATTATCCTCTGTACAGGTTCCGTTCCCTTCGTCCCCCCCGGTATTGAACTTGATGGGAAAACCGTATTCACCAGCGACGACGCCCTAAAGCTCGAATGGTTACCCCAATGGGTGGCAATTATTGGCAGTGGTTATATTGGTTTAGAGTTTGCTGACATCTATACAGCCCTAGGGTCGGAAATCACCATGATTGAAGCCCTCGACCAGTTAATGCCCACATTTGACCCAGATATTGCCAAACTAGCCAGCCGGGTGCTGATTTCTCCCCGCGATATTGAAACCTATTCCGGCATTCTGGCACAAAAAGTGACTCCCGGTTCACCCGTTGTGATTGAACTGGCGGATGCCAAAACCAAGGAAGTTGTAGATGTCCTAGAAGTTGATGCTTGCTTAGTCGCCACGGGACGGATTCCCGTGAGCAAGGATTTAGGCTTAGAATCAGTAGGTGTGGAAACAGATCGCCGAGGATTCATCCCCGTCAATGATCAAATGGCAGTTTTATCCGGTGACGAAGCCATTCCCAATTTGTGGGCAATTGGTGACGCCACAGGTAAACTTATGCTGGCACATGCGGCATCAGCTCAAGGGGTTGTCGCCGTGGAAAATATCTGTGGGCGTCATCGTACCATTGACTATCGCAGCATCCCCGCCGCCGCCTTTACCCATCCAGAAATTAGTTACGTGGGGCTGAGTGAACCCGCCGCCAAGGAACTCGGAGAAAAAGAGGGATTTGAAGTTGCCTCAGTGAGGACGTATTTTAAAGGAAATTCCAAAGCGATCGCACAAGGAGAGTCCGATGGCATTGCCAAAGTTATCTATCGTAAAGATAGCGGTGAAATCCTGGGCGTTCACATCTTGGGCATCCACGCCTCTGATTTAATTCACGAAGCCTCAAACGCCATCGCCCAACGACAGTCTGTAAATACTCTGGCATACTTAGTCCATGCCCATCCCACCTTGTCAGAAGTCCTCGATGAAGCCTACAAGCGAGCCGTTGCCAGTCATTAAACCTATTGTGAGCAAGAACAAATAACGTAGTACAAGAAGGTAGAAAACTCCACGGTTCCAGGGCTGTAAACTTTAAAGTATGTGCTTTTTTGCCTGTTATTAACTCTTGACAAATGACAAATAACTCTTGACAAATGACCAATGACAAATGACCAACTACCAATTCGCCGCCGTCCACCCAATCCGGCGGTTGACCTGAATATCCTGCGCTATCAAGTCGTTCTCCCAGACGCCCAGCCGCGCCATATTCTGGAAGAAATTGTCTGGCATAAAGAAACAGAAGTTGACCGGATGCGGGAACTGCTACCCTTAGCTAAACTCCGGAAACAGATAGAATCGGCACCACCGCCGCGTGACTTTAAAGCGGCGTTATTAGGGGCAAAGACTCGTCCGGCATTAATTGCTGAAGTAAAAAAGGCATCTCCCAGTAAAGGCGTAATTCGGGAAGCGTTTGACCCCGTGGCGATTGCCCGTTCTTATGAACAAGGTGGTGCTTCTGCCATATCTGTGCTGACTGATCAAAAGTTCTTTCAAGGGAGTTGGGAGAATCTCAGCCAAGTTAGGGCACAGGTCAACTTGCCAATTCTGTGTAAAGAGTTCATCATTTATCCCTATCAACTCTATCTGGCTCGGAGTCACGGTGCTGATGCGGTTTTGCTGATTGCGGCTATTTTGTCGGATCAAGACCTACGGTATTTTGTCAAAATTGCCAATGGGTTATCCATGACCCCTCTTATAGAAGTACATACCCTGGATGAATTAGACCGCGTGTTATTGGTAGATGGCGTTACCCTAGTAGGTATAAACAACCGCAACTTGGCAGATTTCTCAGTTGATCTCCAAACAACCTGCCAACTTCTGGCAGCGCGAGGTCAGCAGATCAAAGAACGCGGTATTCTGATTGTCAGTGAGTCAGGATTGCACAAAAAAGCCGATTTAGAGCAGGTCGCATCGGCGGGTGCTACCGCTGTACTAATTGGTGAATCATTGGTTAAACAACCTGATCCAGCCCAAGCCATCACCAATCTATTGCCAAGTGCGTGAGTTCTGTGTAATCAATCGTCCTTGCCTGTTGATTATTGGTCAGATCATCCGATACGCTTGTCGAACGTGAAGATTAATCGCAATTCGTCCATTTAAGGTAAGCCAGGTTTCATGGAGCCAATACCCCTTCCGTCATATATTCACTACGAACTGCTACTACAGATGCTAGAGCGTCATACTGCCTTTGCCACGAATCAAAACCCGATGATTCGAGAACAGGTGCATCAGTTGATTGCCACTCTCCGCAAAGCGTTAGCCCAGCAGAAACAACTAGAACAAACCTGTGGGCGCCTCAACTTACCCGTTGAGTACCGTTGGTCACTCAATAATGTCAACGTTGAGTCAAAATCATCGGATAATGGTTTTCCTCTAGATTCGGAAACCAAAACTCAGTCATGAGATAGTGGTGTCATTCTGAATTATGTGATACTCAACGATTGAGGATAACGCTCATGGATAATAAGTTGATGCTGATGATTCCCGGACCAACACCGGTGCCCGAACAGGTATTGCTGGCGTTAGCCAAGCATCCCATCGGGCATCGCAGTGGGGAATTTAGCGCCATTATGGCAGAGGTGACCCAAAACCTAAAATGGTTGCACCAAACTCAGAACGATGTTTTGGTGTTAACGGTGAGTGGTACGGGTGCCATGGAAGCCGGGATTATTAATTTTTTGAGTCCTGGCGATCGGGTTTTGGTCGGAACTAATGGTAAATTTGGCGATCGCTGGGCAAAGATGAGTGCAGCGTTCGGTCTAGAGGTGGAGACGATTACGGCACCGTGGGGTCAACCCCTCGATCCGGAACAGTTTCGCCAAAAGCTGGTGGCGGATACGGATAAGACAATCAAAGCCGTTATTGTCACCCACTCAGAAACCTCCACAGGTGTACTCAACGACCTGGAAACGATTAATCGTTACGTCAAAGAACACGGTCAAGCTCTAATTATTGTAGACGCGGTAACCAGCTTAGGCGCTGTCAGTTTACCGATTGATCAGTGGGGGATTGATGTGGTGGCTTCAGGTGCCCAAAAAGGCTATATGGTTCCCCCTGGATTAGGGTTTGTCTGTGTCTCGGATAAAGCTTGGCAAGCTTACGAGACAGCCAAACTGCCTCGCTTTTATTTAGATTTGGGTGTGTATCGTAAAGCGGCAAAAAAGAATAGCAATCCTTTTACCCCCCCAGTTAATTTAGTGGTGGGACTGCAAACAGCGTTGCGAATGATGCAAGCTGAAGGGTTAGATAATATTTTTGCCCGTCATCAACGGCTGATGCAAGCAACTCGGGCGGCGATTGAGGCGCTTTCCCTTCCCCTATTTGCTCCGGATATCGCCGCCAGTCCTGCGGTAACGGCTGTGGCGCCTGTGTCGATTGAAGCCGAACAAATTCGGGGCGTGATGAAAAAGCGCTTTGATATTTCCCTAGCTGGGGGACAAGATCACTTGAAAGGCAAAATATTTCGCATTGGTCACTTAGGCTTTGTTTCTAGTCGCGATATTCTGGCGGCGATTGGGGCGCTAGAAGCGACGCTGCGAGAGTTGGGTTATGAATCCATGACACCAGGAGCAGGAGTGTCAGCAGCGGCTCGCGTCTTGACCGGAAGTAAAGGGATTCAAGCCTCGTCCTTCTAGGACGGCTTTTTTCTTATGCTTTTGATGAAGTCTCTAACTACTTCCGACAGCATCCTATCCGTTTCCTCTGCATAGGTCTTGAGTATTTCATACTCGGTATTCGATAATCTCACTCTTAGCGTTTTGTTTCTGGACATTGTGGCAGTTAATATGCTACAGTATAAGAGTAGTCTAGCACAGGCGAAAAATTCGTGAGTATCGCCAATCAAGCAATTGATGCCTATCACGTAAAGTGATGCTAGTACATGAGGCGCGAGTAACAAGATTGAAAAACGCATGGACTCAAACGAGTGCCGATACCTCCAAAAGTGCAGCAATGCGTTAGTCATAAGGCTAAAAAATGTACCATCGGGCGGATGGGAACATGGGGAAAGAGAGGAACAGATTATAAGACACTCTCAACAAGTACCATTACGCTTGGGGAGCAGGCTCCCTCTGGGGTTATCTAACTTAGACTCGACGCTTGGTAGTTTTCTACGGGCTTTTGGTTTAAGGATTGCCGCAAGGATAGATAGCTGTAAGGTGTGTCCAGGAACCAAGAATCCTCGCCCTACAAGTGCGAGGAGCGTCAATCAATATTAGGCTAAGCCATAAACGAAATACACTAAAGACGCCAAAAAAGAGCGGGTCAACTAGCGACCCGCTCTTTCTTGTAGAGGAATCAATGGTCAATGGATAACATTGTATGAAATTGAACGGTTTAGACTTGAATGGATTATTCCCAAAGCGTAAGCACTTAGACATTACTATATGCTCCTGACCGATTGTTTTAATTTCAGACTGTTTCCAGCCAGTCATAGATTTGGTCTAATTGCTGCAATGTGACTAAACCGTACTGCCACAGAATCATTGGTAATGGTCCTGGGTCTTGTTCCCGACGCCGTTGAGCGATCGCAATGGAATCGGTGGAAATTGCCAATTCCTCTTGCAGAAATCGTAAAAATTCAGAATAGGTTGCAGGTGCCATAACTGCTATTCACCTCCTTATCGGATCTATTGTGGAATCAGCGTCCTGCCTCCTTTAGCAATGGGTAGACACATTTAATACTGTCTACTAGCTGAGGGTTCTTTGCTTATTGTGATAGGTTAATCCGGCACTGCTTGTGTCCTAGATCACTGACCATCTAAGATATTGATTGATCGAGTTGACAACTCACAGGATGTACTGACCAGGTATCCTTTGAACCCTCACCCCCCATCGACTCTTTGTGTACTGTTTCGCCTCGCCTCACCTCACACCACTAAAAGGCTGTTCCAGACTACACCCGTACTTGGTCGCTTTGATGGGTATCCACCACTTATGCAGGTTACTACCTCGTCGTCAATGGTCTTAGATTAAAAATCTATCTTACGAAATGTTAACGTAATTTCGTAGAAAAATCTTTACATCGTTTATTTATTTTCTCAATGATGTTAATCAAAATTTAAGATTCTGGCAATGGATTAATCTCATCCTCTAGGATGGTGATTGTGATGCGATCGCCCACATTGAAACCCAGTTGAGCGGCTCGTCCACCGGCAAGTTCAATCACTTGGTCAACCAGAACCCCCGGACCGTAGGTAGGACAGGGATTAGCCGTGCAGGGGGGAACATTTGCCGCGATCGCTTTAACTTCGCCATCTCGCAAAAAGATCATATCCAGAGGGATTTTCACATTCTTCATCCAAAACGAAGCCTGTCGCGGCGGATTCAAGGGAAACAACATTCCTCTGTCTGGTGCTAAAGCCGTGCGATGCATCAATCCAATCTGCTGTTGTCCAGGTGTTCTAGCGACTTCGAGTAAAATCTGCTGATCACCGATCTGGGTTTGAGCGCTAATGGGTAACATCTGACCGGAATTGGGAGGTGATGAGGAGAGGGATGGCGGTTCTGGAAGCCGTTCGCCGGACTTCAAGGGTGTTCCATCGGCGACATTGTTTGAGCCGGAAGCCGAACATCCAAGCAGTATCAGACTAAGAGTTATTCCGAATAGGCGAATAGGATACTTCATGGGTTTAGGTGAGGGATAAGGGAAAGCAGGGGGAGCAGGGGGAGCAGGGGGAGTAGGGGGAGTAGGGGGAGCAGGGGGAGCAGGGAAAGCAGGGGGAGCAGGGGGACGAATGATGAATGAAAAATGACGTAGCTTGCTTCTTTTTGAAAGCGACTAGGACAAATGACAAATGACGATCACAACCGTTAACTTTAATTTTTCCCACCCACTTCACTAGGATTCTCGCAACACATAACCCACACCCCGGACGGTTTGAATCAAGCGCTTGTCGCCCTCATCTTCAATTTTGATACGTAGATAACGAATATACACCTCAATCACATTAGACTCCCCCAGAAAATCGTATCCCCAAACATTTTCCAGAATCTGTTCGCGAGTTAGAACTTCGCGGGGATGAGTCATCAAATACTTAAGCAGTTCAAACTCTTTCATCGTCAAATCGATCACTCGTCCTCCCCGCATCGCGCGGCGCGTCGTCAAATCTAAAGCCAAATCCCCAAATCTGAGTTGTTCACTCGTATTGGTATCGGGTTCTAGATACAGACGTATCATCTGCAAAAAGGCGTCAGCGCGATAGGGTTTAAGGAAAAAATCATCAGCACCCGCTTCTAAACAGGCGACTCGATCCTCGATCGCGTCGCGAGTGACGAGTAAGAGTAGAGGGACACGAGAACCGGCTTTTCTCAAGCGAGTACATAAACTCAAACCTGATTCTCCAGAACCAGAAAGCAATTGATCTACAACCATCATAGCGGGTTGGAGTTGACAAGCTTGATGCCAGCCACTGGGCGCATCTGTAGCGATAACCGTATGATAGCCAGCTTCTGTTAGATCTAGGCTCATGCGTTGAGCTAGAGTTTCATCGGTTTCTACGAGCAAAACACAGGGATTACCGTCAAGGGGAGCAGATTGCATAGATGGCGCTGGTGATGAGTCGTTGGATGTAACACCGGAATTTCCTCTATTGTTCTAGCATGACTAGGCGTTGGCTGAATTATCCTGCTCCTTTTGGAGTGGGTTGTCACTCAAATCTTGAACCCGTCTCAATAAATATTGATGTAGGGTGGGCATCGCCCACCAGCCAAAATTTCAGTACCAGGTTCCAGTCAGTTTTGAACTCAATTACCAATGGATAATTAATAATTGATAATTGACAATTGATTAATTGGGTCTAAGACCTCTTCGTTTACGAAGAAATTAAAAAAGATTTTCCTTAATTTCAATCCTCTTCTTTTAAGGAGGGGTCATTATCCATTGTTCATTATCC
>NZ_JAVKEW010000044.1:0-39138 GCF_040226375.1 Coleofasciculus sp. G2-EDA-02
AGTTACAAGCATCCGCAAACGCCTGAAGGGTTACCTCTAAGAAGGCAACTTGTTCAGGCGTTGGTTGGAGTTTTACAACTATCGTGAGAACTTGTTTCATAGCTAAATTATACGACCTAGTGGGACAGGGATTGAAAATACCTCAGGGATTGACCCTTCGTATTTTCCGCTATCCCCCTACCTCTTACTTCGTTGAAGAGGTAGCCCCTCGCGATTCAGGTGGCAACTGGGGGGGTGACTCAACCCACGCTGATATTAGAGGTGCATATTGAGTCTACCAAGGTCTTGTGTGAGTGCAAAATCCAGTTAAGGTTAAGAGTTGTAAATTTGCTTAAACTTTCTTCATGTTTTTAAGGGAACAGGGAACAGGAAATCTGCACCTGAAACCCCCGAAACCCTTGTGCACCTTTGATCCCTGATGTCCCATCTCCTCTGCCTTCGTAAAAAGGGACACGACTATAGCCATGCCCCTAATTACTAGATAAAAGACCGTTTAGTACCGAAGCACTAACCGTTAAGCCTCTTCAGCTTCAACGCGACCGTAAAAAATCCCTCGAATCAGGACTTCTTCAGGTTCTTCTTCAGCACCAAGGTCAGTATCAGCAGTCTGTTCGCTCTCAAAGGTTCCAGCAATTTCACCGGTGAAGCTATCAACCTTAGAAACTTGGAGAGACATCTCACCTGATCGGGTCTCTACGCGCTTAACGTTAGCCCGAACGAATTCCTCTTCATCCGCTTTGGAAGGCAGCGCTACCGCATTATCATAGCCAGAGGCGACGCCACGACCTTTAGGATCGAGGAACACAGAACCCCGGTAAGACGGAACCTTAAACTCCCCTTCAAAGTCCGTAGACGTATTCACGCTAGTCATGTTGGGCTCAGTTGTGGCAACCAAACTTTTAATCGTGAACATGAAAGGAACTTGTTCGCCCCCAGGTAACTGTACTGTGATGGCTTGAAAGTCAATGCCATCCTCTTCCATAAAGACAAGGCTGCCATTTTCTGCTTGCTTTAATGCACCTTCTACTTGATCGAGGCTAGAGGTAGCCCTAGTCAGTAATTTACCAGGGATATATTCTACCTCTCTGCGCTTATTCGTCGGTTCTTCCTTGACAAAGAAGCTAGTTGGCTGTAAGCACAGTTCGACAATTCGATAGGACTTACCAGACTCAATGGGAATAGAACCACGAGTTGTTTCCGAGAGTTGGGGACATAGATTCGCTAAGCCTGTATTTCTAATTTGGTCGTAGGTCAATTGATCAGGACTAGTCGCTGTTGCTGCATCTGAACAAGCCGTTAAAACCCCCAGACACAATGCCAAAAAGGCAACAATAAATGCACGATACCTCATGGTCAACCTCAATCGTCAATCTCTAAAGAAAGAAAAAATTTTTTATGGTGATTCGTGAATCAGGCTGTGGTTCATGACATCCTCCCTCACGCTGATCTAAAGATTATAGTGAGAGTCTTCTCGCCGATTCAGATAAAACCTCAACTATGCTCAACTTATGGTCAACATCAGGCTTGTTTGTGCCAGCCTAATTTATACCCCTAGGGTTGCTTTGGGGAGTTGACACCGTGGTATAGTTTTGGTCACACGCTGGTTATCGGCGATCGCGAAAGTAGATTGAACGATGGCTCACTTAAGCCGTGTTTCCTACATGATGCCGAAAGCGTGAACCTTAGCTTTTCTCGCTTCATTGTACACGGGAAGCGACACTTTTACGCTTTCAATCAAGCGGGTGGCAAGAAACAACTAAGATTGACAGGGGTAGGATGAATTTGAGTAATGAGTTAGATACCCAGACGCTACAGGTCAAATTGCCAGCTCTAAAGACGGAGATTTGGGCGTTAGCCAATAGCCACCAAGGGGACACATTAACACTGCTAGCTCTGCTGCGGACGCTGGAAGAGGCGCACCGGGAGATTCGAGATAGCCTATTTCAGGACTCGTTACCCGACAATCGGCAAACTCTGTATGCGCTGCTCAAAGATATTGAAGAATTAGGTGGCTGGCCCTATGTGGCGCGGATGAAGCTGCGATCGCTGCTGACGAATTTTCCGGAAGCGTTTTCTGAGGATGAATCCAAAGAAAATGCTTAAGCTGCGGGGGTGCGGGGGTCGTAGAGACTTCTGGTGGAACTATGGCAAGGAGGAGGGACTAAATGATGTTGTTTCAACAAGACAGTTGGCGCAACAGGTGCTAAGATCCAGCCGTCAGTCTTAGCAGTTTATCTTATCAAATCTTCTTATTCTTGAGCAGTGAGTATGGATGAAATTAAGTTTGGCACAGACGGCTGGCGAGGTGTGATCGCCGCCGATTTTACCTTTGAGCGTGTAGCGTTAGTCGCGACAGCCGCTACTCAAATCCTCGCTGATATTTATGGCAAAACCAGCGGTAGCCGTACCGTGGTTGTCGGTTATGATCGGCGCTTTATGGCGGAAACTTTTGCTAAAAAGACGGCGGAGGTTGTCCAATCCTTAGGATTTGATGTGTTGCTTTCTCGGGGTTACGCGCCAACCCCAGCATTTAGCTGGGCAGCAAATCATCAGAATGCTCTAGGTGCTTTGGTTCTAACGGCTAGCCATAACCCAGCCAGTTACCTGGGATTAAAAGTGAAGGGGGCATTTGGTGGATCAGTTCCGCCAGAAATTACCCAAAAAATTGAAGCCCAACTTGCTCAACAACCAGCCTCAGCGCAAACACCAGGTAAAATTCAATTCTTCGATCCCTGGTCAAGTTATTGTGATGCTCTGCGCTCAAAGGTGAATTTGGCTAGTATTCAGAACCTGATTACTCAAGGCAAATTAACTGTCTTTGCCGATGTCATGCACGGCGCAGCAGCAGGAGGCTTGAGCAAAATTTTGAATGTACCGATCCAGGAACTCAATAGCTCCCGTGATCCCTTATTTGGTGGCGGTGCGCCTGAACCTTTACCCCGTTACCTTTCTCAACTCTTCCGCAGCATCCGTACCCACCGACGGCAAGCAGAGGCAGATTTACGGGTAGGATTAGTCTTTGACGGAGATAGCGATCGCATCGCGGCGGTGGATGGACAAGGCAATTTCCTGAGTTCTCAAATTCTCATCCCGATTCTGATTGAACATCTAGCATCTCGGCGGCAATGGACGGGGGAAGTGGTAAAAACGATTAGTGGTTCGGATCTAATTCCCAAAGTTGCCCAGCTTTATCAATTGCCCCTCTACGAAACCCCCATTGGTTACAAATATATCGCCGATCGCATGCTCTCTACCCAAGTCTTGCTAGGTGGTGAAGAATCGGGTGGAATTGGTTATGGGACTCATATCCCAGAACGGGATGCTTTACTCTCCGCCCTGTATCTATTGGAAGCGATCGCGGAATCGAATATGGATTTAAGCCAACTTTACCAAGGCTTACAAGAGCAAACAGGCTATACCTCAGTTTATGATCGCATTGATTTACATCTAGCAGGTATGGAAGAGCGATCGCGCCTACTTAACCAACTGCAAACCCAACCTCCTACTGAGATTAATGGTCAAGCAGTTGTTGATTGTCAGACAATCGACGGGTATAAATTCCGCTTAGCTAATGGTAGCTGGTTACTGATTCGGTTCAGTGGCACCGAACCTGTTTTACGCCTTTACTGTGAAGCCTCGACTCCAGAACAAGTTCGCCAAACCCTCAGTTGGGCAAAAGATTGGGCAAAATGACAAATGACCAAACTAATTGTTGCCACTGGAAATCCAGGTAAATTACGGGAGATGCAGGCATATCTCGATGATTTGCCATGGGAATTGCAGCTTAAGCCACCGGAAATTGAGATTGAGGAAACTGGCGATTCCTTTGTGGCTAATGCTCGTCTTAAGGCGTTAGGGGTAGCCCAAGCGACAGGTCAATGGTCGATCGCAGATGATTCTGGCTTGGAAGTGGATGCTTTAAACGGAGCGCCTGGTATTTATTCAGCACGTTATGGGAAAACGGATGCTGAACGGATTGAGCGGTTGCTGTCTGAACTGGGAGATACGTCTCATCGGGGGGCGCAATTTGTTTGTGCGATCGCGATGGCTCGTCCTAATGGCACAATCGCAACAGAAGTGGAGGGCGTGTGTCGAGGTGAAATTCTCAAGGCTCCCCTGGGTACAGGTGGCTTTGGCTATGATCCGATTTTTTATGTGCCAGAACAGGGATTGACGTTTGCCCAAATGACTCCACAACTGAAGCGACGCTACAGCCACCGTGGTAAAGCCTTTAAATTACTCCTCCCCCAGTTCAACCAACTTTTATGAATTATGAATTAGAAAACTTAATTTTTAATCCATAATTCATAAGTTAGGTTAAACAGCTTCCAGATTCCGTTCACCTGTCCTGATCCGGACAATTTCCTCGACGGGACTGATGAAGATTTTCCCGTCGCCAATTTCACCCGTGCGAGCAGCAGCAATAACTTTGTCTACTACCATATTGACTTGGGCATCTTCGACGACAATCTCCACCTTGAGCTTTTGTAGGAACTCAACGGTGTATTCAGAACCTCGATAACGCTCGGTTTGACCTTTTTGGCGTCCAAATCCTCGAACTTCTGAAACCGTCATCCCTACAATTCCAGCGTTGACCAAGGCGATTTTAACTTCATCGAGCTTAAAGGGTCGAATAATCGCTTCTACCTTTTTCAAGATTCTAGCTCCTCACTTACGTTTCTTTATATGTACCAGACCAGCATGACACGATGAACTACGGCGACTTACTTCGTTGAAGTCGCTGTTTCTGACGTTTCTTCGCCGATGGCTGCTTCATACTTCCGTATGCAGTAGAGCTAGGCGACTCGGCGTCTAAAGAGGACAGTTCCTGCCCCCTTGCCCAAATCTCGTTGACTTGAGCAGCATTTACGTCTCTATCCTCAACATGATTACAGTCGGGATTAGAGCAAACATGAACTCTATCTGCTAAGGTCTTGGGAGTCAGTTCCCAGCACTTAGCACATCGCTGAGTAGGTTTGAGTTTCTGTGTTGGTGACTCGACATAGAAGCCATTAGCTTCAGCCGCTTTATAGCTTAACAAGTCTCCAATCATACCAAAACCAACGTCAAGGATAGACCGATTTAATCCAGCTTTCTGTAGTTTTCGTTTACCCTTCTTGGCTTTGCCTGTCATTTTTTTGACATTTAGCTGTTCACCAGCGATTAGGCTATTACTGCTGACTATATCGCTGGTTGTCTTGTGCAGCCAATCTTGCCGCTGTCGGGTGACTTTCCGTTGGAGTTGAGAAACTCTCTTCCATTCCTTTTTCCAGCGTCTTGAGGCTTTAACTTTCTTGTTCCTGTTAGGGGTTCTCTTGCGTCTCAAACGCTTTGAAGCCACCTTGACCTTTTTATGTCCCTCCTTAATAAAGTCTGGTTTAGGAATTTTCTCACCAGTCGAAAGAGTTATCGCGTCTTTACAACCCAAATCTATTCCAATAGAACCTGTACCCGTTTGACGAGTTGGTTCACATTGTACAGTTATTGATGCATACCATTTACCATTCCTAAAGAAAATTGTACAGGTTGTTGGAATTCCCCATGTCCTGGCTTTACCTCGGGTATAAATTTTCTCTCCCAAGTCTCTCAGCTCTAGATGACCATTTTTGCCATTTGAGGAGACCCGCCAACTTTGTTTATTAGGATATGTCCAACCTGCATATCGTCGTTTGGCTTTAAATTTGGGATATTTACCCAAACCCTTAAAAAAACGTTGATAGGCTATATCGACACGTTTTAATGTAGCTTGTAACGTCTGAGAACCTAATTCTGCATACTCAACCCAAACTTTTTTAAACTCAGGCAAACAGTTCTGTTGTTCAAAATAATCAACAGAATGACCAAAGTGTTTGTACTGTGTCCTACGGTTTGCAATAGCCGCATTGTATAGGTCACAGTGCATTTTTCTTGTCCAATGGAGTTTGTCGCATTGGGAGTTATTTGGATAAAGTCTGAAAGTCACTCGACGTGTTAGCATCTTCTATCCAGCTCCGGCTTACTTCATTGAGGTTCCGGAGATAATCGCGATTTAGTATTACACTCCCATCAATGAAGTTTTTGTAACATTGAATACAGTTGTTTGCAGTGTCGTATGCATTGCCCGTCGCCAATCGCCAATTCCCAGACGGTCAACACTCGCTCAGGGCAGGTTGAGTTGTAGTGAAACCCGCCCCGACAAACTATGCCTTCAGTCGTCAAGGGTCAAAACTCTCGCACTTCCCCAATTCTCAGGCTACAGTGGTCGATCGCCAAACTTTTGATTAAAATGAGAAATATATCACAAGGGGCCTTAATGGTTTCGACGTGTTGGTCAAAGCCAACCCGTGATACAGGTCGAGAGTGAGTCTTCTCTCGTAAATACTGGACTCAAAAAAAAGTAACTGCGAACAACATCGTTCCTTTTGCTCGTAAGGCAGCTCCTGTAGCCGCTTAAACACCTCTTATAGGTTCGAGCGTTCTTAGTCTGACTCCGTTAAGGGCTAAGAACACAACCCCAACGGATGCGCTGGTTAGCTGTCTTTGGTCGGCTGGCTAGCAAAGAACTCAACCAAAGCATCCCACCATCCGGGATAATGGATGGTTCCCGCTCTGAGGATTAGAAGGGCTAAGCCTGTGAATGATCGATAGGTAAATAGCCAATGCGGACACGGGTTCAATTCCCGTAGGCTCCACTTTCCATCCCAATTCAATTTTCAGATGCAATAAAACCCCTTCATCTAGCATGAAGGGGTTTTTATATTTGCCATGGGTCGATTATTTTTTCATTATTTACAATTCATCATTCAGATTATCCGGATGAATGCCTTGATG
Source organism: Coleofasciculus sp. G2-EDA-02 (assembly GCF_040226375.1). Taxonomy (NCBI): domain Bacteria; kingdom Bacillati; phylum Cyanobacteriota; class Cyanophyceae; order Coleofasciculales; family Coleofasciculaceae; genus Coleofasciculus; species Coleofasciculus sp. G2-EDA-02. The sequence continues at coordinate 6,811 of NZ_JAVKEW010000044.1, forward strand.
ACAGAAAAAGGTAATCAAACGACTTCCAGCCTTTGTCAATTCACTCGCCAATTGTTGCGGTCAGATGAATGAACTCCAAACTCAGGCTTTGGTGTTCATTCAATAATGATGTTGGAGGTAAGGATGCTAGGATTTGACCGCCCACGAGAAGGGAATTAATCCTATCCAACCAAATCCCTTACTCTGGAGTACCTCATCCTTAAAATATGTAAACAACCACGAGCAAGAGCAAGTTATGGTAATGCGACCTACGTATGGTAATGGTTTTATTGATAGCTCAACCATTGAACTTTCTCAAGAAGGATTGCGGTCTATTCTGAATCAGATTGAGGCAGAATTGATCGATAGTGAAGTTTACCGCCGCACAATGGCTGGGTTACAGACGATGTTAGGAGAAGCATCAAGTAACGCCCATATTCTAGTCAAGGCGGTTGGGCGAGAAGCCGTAAGGTTGACGTTTCAAGAATTTGCGAGACAGTATAAGGTTGTTCCTGTGGCTCCTGTGGCTTCTGCAGAAATGAATCAACCGACAGAAGAACAGGAGTTGGAGATTCCCCAAACCGAAGAGACGGAATGTCCCATGGGTTCTGGAGAAACAATGTCCCATCCTGTTGAGACAAATCTATCGCCCAGTTTAGTGAATAGAGAGATTGGAGAAACTAAATCGCGCAAGAAACTCACCAAAGCAAAATTAGCCGAGCAAAAGCTTACCCTAGAGCGGGAAGAGGTGTTGTTACAAATCGGTCACCAACTGCGACGAGCGCGTAAATCCCGCTCTTTGAGCCTTCAGCAACTACATCGCCAAACCTTAGTACCCATTCATCAAATTGAAGCATTAGAAACGGGACATCTAGCTCAGCTACCAGAGGATATTTATATTCGTGGTTTCATTCGTCGGCTTGGTTATGCTCTAGGGTTAGATGGTGTAGCATTAGCCTTGTCTTTGCCAGAAACTGATCCGGTCAAGTCTGTGGTTCCTTCCTGGTATAAAGACCCATCAGCTACAGGGTTTCATCTTAAATCTGTTCATTTATATCTAGGTTACGCCACATTGATTGCAGGAGCGGTGGGAGGACTCAACTGGATGTCGAACCAACAATCTGCACCACAAAACACCACGGAACCTGAACCTGTTCCTTCTGGTCAAAACTCTATTTCTCCGCAAGCTGAAAATACCAAATCTACCCATAAGCCTGGGATTAAATCAAGCAAAATCGGTGTAAAAGCAGGAGCCGATATTGCTCCCCCTGAGGCATTTCCGGTTTAGGAAGACTCCAGAATAGAGAAGATTGTAGAGATGTAAGGCGTGGAACGTCTGAAAGATGGGGAAGCTTTATAGACTCTTTGCCAATTCCTCACCAACTCCTAACACATATCTATCTGACAGAAGCCCTGTAGTCAGAATAGTGAGATAGAAACATTAAATAAGACTCGGCTACTAAGAGCTTACCTTGTAATTCAATACCGAATCACAAGCCCCTTGGAAGCGCGATCCTCCGGAAACCCGTTCTCATACCACTTAGATAAGCACTAAGTGCCAAATTATGCTGGTTTAGTTGAGGCAAATAAACTCAACGCCGAACGGTTTTTGGGGCGCAAATATTGTCACCTAAAGGTTCAAACTGAACCGGGAAATTCCTGAGATTTCCGGAAACAGAAAGAACATGAGTTGATCATGGCAATTTAACTGAACTACATAGTGTTTCCTTAACAATTTTCAGCAATCTTACCCTTTTAAAAACGTGACTTACTTAATCTGTACTTGTGATATATTGCACGAGCAAATTTATCCATTAAGTTTGGGAGCGAATACAATTGGGCGGGAAGAGGATAACAGTATTGTGGTTGACCATAGCTATCTTTCCCGCTACCATGCTCAGATTTTGCTCTCCCCTGACGGTGTGATACTTCGGGATCTCAATAGTCTCAATGGTACATTCGTCAATGAGTTTAAAGTGGAGCAATGTAAACTTCAGGATGGAGATTCTATTCGTTTAGGAGATGTATCCTTCAAATTTGTCGAGCAAATCCCTAAGGTAGAAGAAACTGGATCATCAGACACCGATACTGAAATTTCAATTATTAAGCAAGTTTCCCCAGAAAAAACGCGAATTACAATTACTGACTTATTGCAACCCGATAAGTCAGAAAACTCTATTATTAAACTGAGGCAACGGGATGCTCATCAACGAACCGTTGATAAACTGCAAATTTTACTGGAAGTCAGTAAACAACTGTCTTCTCCCGAAGAACCCAATAAATTGCTGCAAAAAATCGTCGATTTGCTGTTTGAAATCATGCATATTGACCGCGCCACAATTTTGATGGTAAATGAAACCAGTGGTATTCTGGAACAAAAAGCCGTAAACTGGCGCTCCGGGATTCCGGCTGAAGATAATTTTTACAGTAGTAAAATTACTAATTTTGTCTGCAATCAGGGGAATGCAATTCTCACAGACGATGCTCGTAAAGACACCTTATTTAACGATTCAATATCTATTGTTAAACAAGGGATTCATGCGGCAATGTGTGTTCCACTTAAACCTGCAAATGAGGTGATCGGGGTATTGTATGTGGATAATTTGTCAATGACGGATATCTACTCCGATGAGGATTTGGAGTTTTTAACCTGTCTGGCGAACCAAGCCGCGATCGCGATCGAAAATTCCCGCCTCTATAAGAAGATGCAGGAACAGGAAGTGATGCGGGCAAAGTTAGAACGATTCTTTCCCCAATCGGTGAGTCGCAAGTTACGGGAAGAAGGAAATTTAGCCACGGTAGAGACGGAAGTAACTGCCTTGTTTGCCGATATTAGCAACTATACGCAAATGTCGGCGGAAATGGAACCGCATCAAGTGGTGGAAATGCTGAATGAGTATTTTCAGATCATTGTTGAAGAGATTGTTTTCCCTTACGAAGGAACCTTAGAAAAGTATATCGGTGATGGAATTTTAGCCATTTGGGGCGCACCTTATCGCCAACCCAATGATGTGGATTTAGCGGTACAGGCAGCGATTGAAATGCAATGGGCGGTTTCCCGTTTAAATCAAAAATGGATTCGAGAAAACCGACGAGCCATTCAGATTCACATTGGTTTGAATACTGGTACGGTTGCGGCTGGAAATATCGGTTCTAAAAATCTAATTCAATATGCCACGATTGGTGATACGACAAATATGAGCAGTCGAATTTGTGACGTGGCTCAAGCCGGGGAAATTTTAATGGCTCAAAGTACATTTGAGAAGCTGGGTGATCCGAGTATTCCCCTAGAAAAAATACCACCTGTTTGGGTGAAGGGTAAGACTTCGCCTTTACATCTCTATCGGGTTTTGTGGGAACAATATAACGCAACGGACGTACTGTGTGAGAATTTTGATCTAGTGACCGCAGTTAAAGGACTTTGACACTCTCCCTTCTGGAAGAAGGAATATTCTATAGAAATTTCGTTCCATATATCCCGATAAACGGGTTCCCAGGCACACAACGTGGAGCGTTTATAGCGCTAAAGCGCTTACTACAAACTTACTACAAGCATTAAAACCGTTCCACATCCTTAAACTGGGCTGACTTTTGAGCATTGGCGGCTTCCCCACAGGTGCGAGGGGTAGGAAATACCTTTCCCGGATTCGCCAAGCCTTTGGGATTAAACACCTGATTAATCCATTTCATAGTCTCCAAATCCACCTCACTAAACATATCGGGCATAAAACAGTTCTTATCTGCACCAATCCCATGTTCCCCCGAAATACTCCCACCAGCATTCACACAAAGTCGCAGAATTTCTCCCCCTAATTTTTCTACCTGCTCAAATGCACCGGGAATCGATTCATCATAAAGAATCAGAGGATGCAAATTGCCATCCCCAGCATGAAAAACATTGGCAATCCGATAACCATACTTTTCACTTAAGGCTTCAACTTCTTTAAGTACCTGCGCTAACTGCGTCCGAGGAATCACCCCATCTTGGACAAAATAATTGGGACTCAGATGTCCCGCCGCCGCAAATGCGGCTTTGCGTCCTTTCCATAGTTTTAACCGCGTTTCTGGGTCACTGGCTGTGGTAATGGTTCGCGCTCCATTCTGTTGACACAGTTGAGTCACTCGCTTTTTGTTGGTGCTTACTTCTACCTCTAACCCATCCAGTTCCACCAATAAAATTGCTCCCGCATCTCTGGGATAACACCCTGTCGCGACTACATCTTCTACCGCATTAATGCTGAGATTATCCATCATTTCCATTCCCCCTGGAATAATCCCCGCACCAATAATATCGGCAACGGCTGCACCGGCAGCTTCTATACTGGTAAAATCAGCAAGAACTACACAGATGGATTCTGGGGTTTTGAGAATTCGCAGTGTAATTTCTGTCGCAATTCCCAGGGTGCCTTCTGAACCAACAAATACCCCGGTTAAATCATATCCTGGCATTTCGGGAATGGTGCCACCAACATCCACAATTGACCCATCAGGAATCACCAGTTTTAAGCCTAAAACATGGTTTGTGGTTACGCCATATTTGAGACAATGAACCCCGCCAGAGTTTTCGGCAACATTACCCCCAATCGAGCAAATAATTTGACTGGAGGGGTCTGGGGCATAATAGAATCCTGCACCACTTACGGCTTGGGTAACCCAGTTGTTGATGACTCCAGGTTGAACAACAATTCGTTGATTATCGAGGTCAATATCAAGGATACGCTTCATTAATGCGGTGACGATTAAGACGCAATCTTCCACTGGTAAAGCACCACCTGATAAGCCTGTGCCTGCACCTCGCGCCACCCAAGGGATATTATAGCGATCGCACAGTTTAACAGCAGCAGCAACTTGTTCAGTGGTGCGGGGAAGTACCACCAACGCCGGACGTTGGCGATAACTGGGTAATCCATCACATTCGTAGGTGAGTAATTCCTCCTTGCGGCGAACCACACCGTTTTTACCAATAACTGCCTCAAATTCCTTGATAATGGGTTTCCAGTTCCGTTTGGGCTTGGCTTGGGTCAACATAGGTAGATTTCACGAGTACCGCTAGGGGAAAGTTAAACGTCAAACATTAAAAAGGGATTGATAAATTACTATTTTCAGGGAATCAAGGCTTTTATTTCAACCATGCATATCTTGCTTCATTAGTCAAGCCTTATTTTGACCAACTCTCCTAACCTTAACAATTCTCGCCCTGCGCCGTTTTAGAAGCGGTTAGTTTGAAGCAAAGGCGATAGATAGGAGTTTTCGGATTCTTGAGTCTCCTCCTCCTCATGTTCAGCTTGGATATTGCATCGTTCCGCGCTATAAACATAAACGCCACCCGTTTCAATTTTATAGACCCAAGCATGAATATTAATCAGACCCCGGTACAGTTTGGCATGAATCGAGGGATAGGTCTTCAGATTTTCAATCTGCGTTAAAACGTTCTCTTCAATCGTCGCATTCAATATGTCTTCCCCTTCAGAATCTTGATAGTTTTCCTGAATAATCCGGCGTGTCGCTTCCGCGTATTTTAACCAATCATGTACTAAAGGCATTTTCTCGGTTAGATTTCCCAGTTGTAGGAGTCCCTTCATCGCACCACAGTGAGAGTGACCGCAAACGATGATATGCTTAACTCCTAACGCTTCAACCGCATATTCAATCGCCGCTCCTTCTCCACCCGCCGTGGCACCATAAGGTGGAATAATGTTACCCACATTGCGAATAATAAACAGTTCTCCCGGTTCAGTTTGAGTAATCAGATTCGGATCAATCCGGGAGTCTGAACAGGTAATGAACAGAATTCTGGGGTGTTGTCCCTCACAAAGGCGTTCAAAGAGTTCTCGGTGGCTCGTGAAGTAGTGGGTTTGGAAGTTATGGACGCCTTTTAATAACTTTCGCATCAGACAATCATTCCTTATCGGGCGATAACACTATCACAGTTTAGGGGAAAGTTAGAGGTATGGGTAGGATGTTTTTCCGTAATGATCATCAAAGGATTCGATTTTTGCATCTCTTGCCGATTTCGACTCAAATTTGTATCAATTGATACTAAATAATTTTAGCGATCGCGTCAAGCCTTGATGCAATCCGATACTATTTCATTCTTGGTTTTCATTAAACCTATAGTGAAGGCACACTTATTTAGGGTTTATAGTAGGCGATGCAAGGGTTTATGGCGAAGACAGCGCAACTACAAACCTAGCTTAAGTTAATTGATACATTGTAGAGAAACTCCTGCACAAGCTGCCAAACTTTATCCACTAAATCTGGACTATCCGCATCAAACCATTGAATGTCTGGATACGCTCGAAACCAAGTTCCCTGACGCTTGGCAAATTGTCGCGTATGCACAACTGTTAACGCTTTTGCCTCGGAGAAAGACATCTCACCCATCAAATATTGTTTCATTTCCCGATATCCTAATGTATCCAAAAGCGGCAAATCCCAGCCATATTTATGCGCCAATGTTTTCACCTCTTCTACTAATCCGGCTGTCACCATCATTTCGATGCGCTTGGCAATACGGCGGGTGAGGGCGTCAGCGTCTTGACATTGCAAACCGATTGGAAGAATGGGATAATTCGGCGGATTTTCCCCTTGCTGCTCGGATATGGGGCGTCCGGTGATGTAAAATACTTCTAATGCCCGTAATGTTCTCACTTGATCATGGGGATGAATTTTCTCAGCCGCCCTGGGATCGACTTGTTGCAATAACCCATAGCATTGAGTTTGACCTAAAATGGAAAGCTGCGATCGCAAGTCTTCATTGGGTGCAACTCGGGGAATCTTTAATCCCCGGACTATCGCTTTAATATACAAACCCGTACCCCCCACCAGTAATAGGGGCGAAGGGAGAGACGCAATCAACTCCTGGGCTTGTTCCTGATAGTCGGCTACTGTTAATGTTTCAGTGGGAGCGCAGATATCAATCAAGTAATGGGGGACTATCTGTCGTTCGGCTACTGAAGGCTTAGCCGTGCCAATATCAAACTCCCGGTAAACTTGACGGGAATCCGCGCTTAATATTACGGTATTTAATCGCTGCGCTAATTCTAACGCCAGCCCCGACTTCCCTGTCGCCGTCGCCCCACCAATCACAATGAGTTGGGGATATTTGTCATTTGTCATTTGTCATTCGTTAAATTTTTCCTGTGCTCCTCTGCCCAACCCCAAGTCCAGTCTATCCCCTCTATAAATATCTCTTCAGACTAGCCTGTAGCCGCCTATAACCCTTTTGTGTTAGAATTTTCGAGTGTTTTGTCATTTTAAAGCATATAAACCGCTCAAAGCGTTTACTGGAGAAGCCCTGATATGACAAGTAGCTACAGTGCCGATCAGATTCAAGTATTGGAAGGTCTCGAAGCGGTACGCAAGCGTCCGGGAATGTACATCGGTTCTACCGGTCCACGGGGACTCCATCATCTAGTTTACGAGGTTGTAGACAATTCGATTGATGAGGCGCTGGCTGGCTATTGCACTCATATCGAAGTTGACTTCAACGCCGATGGTTCCGTTAGCGTTACCGACGATGGACGGGGTATTCCCACAGATACTCATTCTAAGACCGGCAAATCAGCATTGGAAACAGTCATGACGGTGCTGCACGCCGGCGGTAAGTTTGGCGGCGGCGGTTATAAAGTGTCGGGCGGATTGCACGGGGTTGGGGTTTCTGTCGTCAACGCCCTCTCAGAATGGGTGGAAGTTACGGTTTGGCGAGAGAAACGGGTTCATACCCAGCGCTACGAACGCGGTATTGCGATGGGTGATTTGGTTGTCAAACCCGGTAAAGAAGATCGCACGGGGACAGCGGTTACATTCAAACCGGACACGCAAATCTTTAGCAATGGGATCGAGTTTGACTACTCTACGGTAGCAGGGCGGCTGCGAGAACTCGCCTATTTGAATGGCGGCGTGAGGATTACGTTTACAGATCACCGCATCTCTCCTGAACGCATCGACAGCTACCACTATGAGGGGGGTATCCAGGAATATGTAGCATATATGAACCGGGAGAAGGAACCCCTGCATCAAGAAATTATTTATGTTCAGGGTGAACGGAATAATGTGCAAGTGGAAGTGGCGCTGCAATGGTGCGTGGATGCTTACAGCGATAACCTACTGGGATTTGCCAACAATATCCGCACGATTGATGGCGGGACTCACTTAGAGGGATTAAAGACAGTTCTGACTCGGACATTAAACGCGATCGCACGTAAGCGGAATAAACTTAAAGACAGTGAGGCTAACCTCGGCGGCGAGAATGTTCGCGAAGGATTAACCGGCGTCATTTCCGTCAAAGTCCCTGATCCTGAATTTGAAGGACAAACCAAAACCAAACTAGGGAATACAGAAGTCCGAGGTATCGTTGATTCCCTGGTTGGCGAAGTGTTGACGGAGTACCTGGAATTTCGCCCTCAAGTGGCTGATTCTGTTTTAGAGAAAGCCATCCAAGCCTTTAAAGCCGCAGAAGCCGCACGTCGGGCGCGGGAGTTGGTACGGCGTAAGTCTGTATTGGAGTCGTCTCCCCTACCGGGTAAGTTAGCCGATTGCAGTTCCAGAGATCCCTCTGAATCGGAAATCTTCATCGTTGAGGGGGATAGTGCAGGCGGTTGTTTTGATGGCGATACGCTGGTGGCTTTAGCCGATGGGCGTTCTCTCAGCTTCAAAGACATTGTGGCGGAACAGGCGATGGGGAAAGAGCATTTTTGCTACACCATTCGCCATGATGGAACGATTGGGTTAGAGCGGATTATCAACCCTCGGATGACAAAGGCGAATGCCCAAGTGATTCAGGTGACACTGGATAATGGGGAAACACTGATTTGTACACCACATCACCCCTTTATGTTGCGAGATGGCAGCTACAAAGCCGCCGCCTTGCTCACCCATGAAGATTCCCTAATGCCCCTTTATCGCAAACTGTCGGACAAGAGTGAACCGGGGATTACCATTGACGGTTACGAGCTGACATGGAATCCTCGCTCCCATAGTTGGCTTTTTACCCACCTGTTAGCTGATTGGTATAACCGCTGGCAGGGTATCTATAAGTTAGGGGATGGAGATCACTGCCATCATCTTGATTTCAACAAACACAACAATAATCCCACTAATATCCGGCGTTTGGCGGCTGATGAACACTTGAAGCTGCATCGTCAACATTTAGAACATACCCTACATCGCCCTGATGTAGTGGATAAATGTCAGGCTACTCGTCGCACCGAAGAGTTCCGCGCCAAAATGAGTCAACGAATGCAGCAACCCCAAACGCGGCAAATTCTGTCGGAACAGGCAAAAGCCCAGTGGGATTCGGACACCTACAAAGCTTACATGGCGGCTAAATGGCGTGAGTTCTATAACAGCAACGAAAGCTATCGCTGTTCCAATCACCAACAACTCAACCAAGCACAGCAAGACTATTGGAGTGATGAAGCCAATCGTCTGGCTCAAGCTGAACGGGTTCATAACTATTTTGCCAATAATCCTGACGCACGGGAATCTCATTCCCAGCGAGCCAAGCAACAGTGGCAAGATGAGACTTTACTGGAATGGCGGCGAGAAAAGACACAGGAGCAATGGACACCTGAATTTCGCACCAAGCGTTTAGCCACATTGCACCAAACTTACTATCGCAAAACATTGGCAGCTCTAAAACAAATTGAAATTGAGCAAGGTCAACTGGATCTTAACGCCTACAATGCCTACCGCATCCAAACTCGTGATAAGTCGATGTTGCGATTTGACACGTTCTGTCAGCGTTATTTCCAGGGTGATGAAACCCTCGCTCGCGAAGCTGTTGCCAACTACAATCATCGGGTTGTTGCCATCGAACGCCTAGAAAAACGAGTGGATGTTTACGATATTGAAGTTCCCCACACCCATAACTTTGCCCTAGCCAGTGGCGTTTTTGTTCACAATAGTGCCAAACAAGGACGCGATCGCCAATTTCAAGCGATTCTACCTCTGCGGGGTAAAATTCTCAACATCGAGAAAACTGATGATGCCAAAATTTACAAGAACACAGAAATTCAGTCCCTGATTACGGCACTAGGTTTGGGTATCAAAGGTGAGGAGTTTGACCCTTCTAATCTGCGTTACCACCGCATCGTAATTATGAGTGTCGCCGGAGATGAACCCACTCTTGTCATGGATGATACCGGACGCACGGAATTTGTCTCCATTGGTGGTTTTATCGATGATTGCATCGAAGGGCGTCGCACCACCGAACGTTATCGGGTGATTTCCTTTGATCCGGTGACACACGCCACCCGCTTCCGCCCTCTGAAAGCCGTGATTCGTCACAGCCATGAGGAACCGATGTACAAAATCACCACGCGCTACAATCGCTCGGTGAAGGTAACGTCTTCCCATAGTGTCTTTGTCTATGAGGATGGAGAGGTTCGCCTGAAGAAAGGGAATGAAGTGAAACCTGGTGATTGGTTGGTAGCGAGTCGGCGTTTACCGCGCCCCACCGAAACTCCCACACGAGTGGATTTGCTCAAAACATTGTATCGAGCTGGATTGACTCAATCCCTCTATTTACAAGGGGAAACAGTGCGAAAAATTGCCAGCCAACGGGTTCTGGCAAAGGTGACGCGACAGGATCAATGGAATGAGCCACGGGTTAAATTAGACTCAGCCGGATGGCAACAGTTAATTGCTCAACGTCAAGGGTTAGAAATATCTCAGAAGCAGGTGGCGACGACAGTTGGCGTGAAGCAGCCGATTACGATTAGTCACTGGGAACGGGGGATTAATCGCCCCACGTTACCGGATTTCCTCAATTATCTGGATGCGATTGGCGGAAATGATAATGTGAGTTATGAGACGTTGCCCTCGAAGTTGGACGAGTGTTTAGCCCAAGATGATACGAGTAAAAATGCCCGTTGGCGTGAGGTGAGTAACTATAAACCCTTTGACTACTTTACGCCGAGTGAACTAGCGCAGCTTGGTGACGAGGTGCAACTTGTACCCCAGGCGCATAGCAATAAGGCATTTAACCGCTATTTGCCGATTACGCCAGAATTAATGTGGTTCTTGGGGTGGTATGTGGCGGAAGGAAGCCTGAGTCAGCATCAGGTGAGCCTGAATTTAGGTAAAAAGGATGAACCGTTTATTCCGGAACTGATCACGGCAATTGAATCTGTCTTTGGTGAAACACCCCGATGCTATCACGATCCAGACAGTGAAGGGATTAAACTCTACTTCAATAGTGTTGCTGCGGCACGGTTACTGCAAGCTTGGGGTTTAGCCAAATGCGCTCACGAGAAACCGTTACCCGATATCGTATTTAGCTTGAGCGAAGATCTTCAATTCGCATTTCTGGAGGGTTATTTCCTGGGTGATGGCACCACTGGCGGTAAACACCTCTCATTCACCACCAATTCAGGAACACTCAAGGATGGATTGCTTTATTTGTTGGGACAATTGGGTTTAATTGCCAGTACCACAAAACATCAGCCATCAACGGCGGCGGATGCTTCCATTCAAACCCGACACGCCTATTACACGATTACCATTGGTGGTAAGGCACAACTTGAACAATGTCATCCAATTTGGCAACGACATCCTTTAGCCCACAAGTTAGCCACCCATTTAGCCAAACCCACGCGCAAGGCGCAGGATTATCTGCCAATTAGCGATGATTTGATGGGTTTGAAAGTGGTTGCTAGTCATGAAATTGAACTGGTGGGTGACTATGTGTATGATTTCTCAGTGGAGGGTGACGAAAACTTTATTTGTGGTACGGGTGGTATTGGCTGTCATAATACGGACGCTGATGTAGATGGCGCCCATATCCGTACTCTGTTACTTACCTTTTTCTACCGCTATCAACGGGCGCTGGTGGATCAGGGGTATATCCATATTGCCTGTCCGCCATTGTATAAAGTAGAACGTGGACGCAATCATTACTACTGTTATAGCGATCGCGAACTCACCAACTTAGTTCAAAATGAGTTCCCCGCTAACGCTAATTACACCATCCAACGGTTTAAAGGGTTGGGTGAAATGATGCCACAACAACTCTGGGATACCACGATGAACCCAGAAACGCGGACGATGAAGCGGGTGGAGATCGAAGATGCAGCGGAAGCTGATCGCATCTTTACCGTTCTCATGGGCGATCGGGTTGCACCTCGCCGGGAATTCATTGAAACCTATGGCGCCCGACTCGATTTAGCGGATCTGGATATTTAACTACCTTTCTTAGCAAGGTTTAGATCCCCCTCCCATCCCCCATGGAACAAAAAGCTCCCGCATCCTTTGGTCTCCCCCTTTCCCCCCCCTTTTTCCCCCCTTTTCCCCCCCTTTTCCCCCCCTTTCAAAGGGGGGCTAGGGGGGATGGGGGCTAGGGGGGATGGGGGCTAGGGGGGATCTCTTCTTGGGTAAGGGTTTCAGTCTTGAGTTGACACAGATATATATAACTTACCCCGACACACCCTGATAATCAAACCAATTAATTGGCATTCTTCTGCTTTTTAGACTGTTGGCGTTTAAAGAACGCACCGAATCCCAACGCCATACCGGAACCTAGAATGGTGAGCGGTTCGGGAACAGATTCCGGATCAGGCAAGTTTCCGTCAAATACTACCGAACTTCCTCCATTATTCGGAGCAATGATGTGGTATTCTCCATTTCCCGTAATTGATCGAGCAATCATTTGCCCATTAATATGACCATTCGAGAACTCATTGTACTCAGCCAAAGGAGCCAAAACGCTGCCTTGCCAAGAAAAACCTGTCGATTTTAACTGCGTTGCATCAACAAAGTTGAATAAAACCCGGTTAGCACCAGCACCGTTGGGATTACCATTGAGATTCATTTGAAAACCACTCGTGAGATTGAATGGGTTACCGGTTACATTAACCAACACCGTTGAGTTCGGATTAAACGAAATATTCAAACCATTTGCCGAGGCGAAAACGGATGCATCCAGTTCAAAAACGTTTAGACCTGAACTAGAACCACTGAGGTTGAGTGTGCCAAAATTATTCTGGACTGTACCGTTGGTCGTTAAATTCCCTAATTGAGCCGAATAATTTTTATAGAATTGCTCAGCCTGAGCAAAGTTGATGGGAGTTCCTGATTTTAACGTACCATTGGGGATGCTGGGTGCGCTAATAACATTACCACCCACCACCACATCACCGACGTATACTTGACCATTGGTATAGTTTAAGTCGCCGCCAACCACTAGGGTGTCACCTGCACCGTTAGCCGGTAACTCGCTCGCCGTCCCGAAATTAGTCAGTTTCGCATCGCCACCAACGGCTATCCTACCGTGAGCATCCACATTGTAAAGGTCTATATCATCAAAGGCGAAAACATTAAAACCTTCAGCCGGACCAATCAAAGCCGCTTGAGCGGGGATAGAGAGGCTGAGGGCTGCGGTGACACCTAAAACTGTACTGGCGCTGGCAACGGCAATTTTCTTTAGATTCTTGTTCATTGTTTCCGGGTGTAGCTGTTTGAAGTGTGGAAGTGATTAACTTATTAAGTCTTTTTTTTATCATATTTTTATCCGGAAACATTTGGGTAAAGCTTCTATGAAAATTACCATTCTAGTTGATAAAGTTTTCATGAAGATTAACGATAAGTTTATTTTCGTATTTTTTATAAAGTTTTCATAAAAAGTTCCCCAATTTTGATGAAGATTTGATGAAGATACTCAGTTCAAAAAAGAGATCGCGCCCCCTGAAGCGGTGCTGAAATTGCCCCATTGCCTAGGGGGATCAGCAAAACTGACGATCACCAGATGAGTGGCGATCGCTCAACTGACATCACTCCTCATAAGGGTCAAAAATCACCTCAAATTCAGCCCCACGCATAAAGCGACTGAGTACACGTTGGTGATCTTCGGCATCTTGACGGTTGTAAAATCGGGCTACCGTACAGCGACGAGCATCATTCAACAAGCGGATGATCACCCAAGGGCGGGTTAAGTCTAAGGGTTCTTGAAGGTCCGGCTTACTGATCAGGGTGTCTAACCGTTCCTGTTTGAGAGCATTATGTACCAATAACATCAGTTGTTTTCGGGCTGGAGTTTCCTGATTGGGTAAAACTGTCCAACTTGCCACAGGTGCGGGTAAATAGGTCAATGTATGAGAATCCTCTCCTTTGGTGACTTTCCAAGCCAGACGGCGAGGTTGTTTTTGACATTGGTAGCCCTGCTGTCTGAGAAGTGAACAAAGACGTTCACCTTCTGTAGTTAAGCGCAACCAGTCACTATGCTTCATGGCGATTCCAGAATAAAGAATAAATAGATAACTTCTCCCCAATCCCCCAGGAAAACCAGGGAAATAGAGGTTTCGCTAGTTACCCTACTTAAGGTTTATTCCCGAAAAACTATCGCCATTGTTTTGACAAATAAATTAATTTATGGTATTAATATGCTCTCCAGAAATGGAGAGATACTCTACAGAAGTATCTTCGATGACGAGACACTCCTGGGCATTCACCACTCACGCTTCCAGTCGTGGCGCGATCGCCTGTAAAATTTTATCGGAGAGAATGCTCAAGGCGGTGCGTTCTCGCAGCCATGTCACTAGGTCGGGATAGGTCATTCTTTGTCCTCATCATAAAATTTAGTTTATAGTTTCTTTAGAGATCATTCATGGATCAATTCCCGTAACCAACGGCAAAACCAGACCAAATGATCGAGCTGACGAATCTCTGGGTTCCTCTGGCGCTTTTGGGCTTGATTATCCTAGCCGCGCTCTTTTTAGTTGGGCGAGTTAGACGACTTTTGACCCTGCTTCCCCTATCCCTTGCCCTATTGCCATCCACCATCCCATTATCTCTGGGTACGGGTACAATATGCAGCAGTGATTTTAGCCCCCCTTGTTATCTATGAGCGGACATATGCCGCCGATTAGTGATTTACGCGCTCGCCATACTGGCTGGGATAAACCAACGCCAGAAAATCTGAAGGAGATTGGCACGATTGAGTTTTTCTGGCGAAATTTATTTGAGGCAATTTTCCATCCGGAGCAGGGTAACTGGCAACATCATTGGCAACAGCTCTACAATCTGATTTTGGAGCGATGTCCTGACAATGATGAACGCCGCACGACTATTTTCTACCTAGAGACAGTCAAAAACTGCTTAAAGATAGAGGGAGACTGGAGAAAGTATTGGAAAAGGATACTGATTTATATGGAAAATGCGAGAGATTGGGCGAGGAAATCGGTTATCCGAGGATGAGCCTGATTCCAGAAAGAGTGGGATTATACACCCGTTATAGGAGACGAGGAAGATGTTCGCCAAGTGGGACGAAGTCCGGAAGATGAGGGAGTTGTGAGTTAAATCAAAAGCATCCTGATCCACACCTGTAAATCTTGAACAAAGGAAAACGAAGGAATAGAGGAGCCGGTCAGGATGCCTGAATATCAGTGGAAACTAACGATTATAGAGCGTAACTTGTTGTTATCGAATTGGATAAACCTGATTCCAGAAGCCCAAGAGCGTATGCTACAAGAGGCGGATGAGTTGATGGCGATGTTACCCTTGTGTGATAAGCAACGGTTACTGGCGTCTTTGGAAACCATTCACTATCATACCCAAGCCGAGTTACACCAGAAGATCCAGCAGATTTTAGGGAGTCAGATGGAGTTATACGCGGCATAGGTAGGGGTTGGGTTTTTAGCCCCAGAGCCTGCGTATGGTAGGGGCACGACATGTCGTGTCCCTACAGATGGTTCTTAAGAAGAACACAGCAGGTTAATTAGGGATTGGGGGATTTCTTCAAAATGTTCTAATAAAAAATCCATGATTGCCAGATGGCGCAAGTCAACGGGTTGAGGTGGATGATACCCTTGACCTCGGTTGAACCAACACTGCACTGTCCCCAGGGAACGGGAACAAATATGAGAAAGTTGTTCATAAGTTACATCCCATTTGGAATAAAACTGCTTTGGCGTCATCGCTAATTCACAGTAACTGTAGAGGTCAATGATGTATTTTTCACGCTGGGTGATCGGGCGGGGATTGTGTCGCCGTTGGGCATCATAGCGTCCAGTCGGGCAATGCAGAGATGGGGGTGCGTTCTGCGCTTCGCAGCAGCGCTGTGCTATCCCATGTCGAGAATGGGTTGGATAAAGGTAGGGGTTGCCATTATCTTCTGTTGATTGAATGGGATCGGGTATTGTTACCAAATCCGCTTCAGAAGCCGTATCCGTGGTTACCCAACCTGCACTGGGAGAATCAGGGGCAAGTTGAATCAGGTAGTAAACCATCCACTGACGGTGATGGTGGTTGTATTCACAGAAACGTCCCAGAATCACGCCCCAGTCGGGATTAGCGGTTTTCCATTGGACGCGATCGCCTTCTGTGTAGCGAGGGGTGGGAAACCTGTTGAGCGTTGAGTCTTGAGTGTTGAATTGTGTGTAGGGGCGGGTTTGATGATTATTGTTTCTTTTTTCCTCAGATGTGACTAAACCCGCCCCGACTGAGAATGTAGAGACGTAGCAGGCTACGTCTTTACTCTCTATCTCCTCACCATGGCGCAGGGTATTTAACGCACCCGCGATGAGTTTACCGTTGAGGCTTTCGGTTAACTGCTGGATAAATAGCTTCGCGATCGCGTTGACTTCAGCATCCGTTAGGTGCATTTGCGACGCATCGAAGTCAATGTCGCCGTAGTGCTTGAGGTGGGAGAGGAGTTGAGTAATACCAAATTCCTCTAGCGCTTGCTGGTCGGTTGTTTCATCGGTATGGCGGGTGTCGAATTGAGACAGTAGAGGTTTCATTGGGTTCTTTTTTTTGTGTGGTGTTATGTAATTTGTAATTTATGCTTATGTTATAACAAAATGGATAAAATAAAAACCCCTTTGTCTCAAAAAAAAGGTCAGAGGGAAATCATTAGATCTAAAAAACGTAGGGTGGGTTAGGTGGGATTTAAACAGAAGCGATAACTATTCAAGGAACTGTCATTAACGCCACAGACCCTTGTCCTAGCGATTGGAAATCGCGGCTATACAAACCAAGTCCGCCTGCGCGGACTAAGGAAAATTAAAATTTTAATTAACCCGCGAAGGCGGGTTTCGTTTGTGTAGTTGCGGTTTCAACCGCCCTATTGCTTTTAAGCTTCAGCGGATCTTGTTGGGGTACTTCACTTCTTTCCATCTCACCGAATCGGGGCGGGTTTAGTCACATTAGGGTGAGGCAAAGAAACGATAATCGTAAAACCCGCCCCTACAGATGTACTATGACACCTCTGGAATATTCCCGCACCCGGTTCCCCCGATAATCAACCATAGAATGCAAAGCAGTTGAAGAAGGGAAGATGCGCTGTCACACTAAGAAGGACATATCATTGTATCCTGAGTGAGCAGACCACAGTGCAGTTTTTGACCCTAAGTGTTTTCTCTTTCAGTGTCCTTTGGCTGGTTAGCGGTGCGATTTTCTTCACCCTGCGGATGAAATTTATTAACATCCGGGGTTTTTGGCACGCCATTGAGGTGTTACGGGGAAAGTATGATGATCCGACGGAAGCCGGGGAAGTGTCTCATTTTCAAGCCCTGGCAACGGCGCTTTCGGCTACTGTGGGATTGGGTAACATTGCTGGAGTCGCGATCGCAATCAGTTTAGGGGGTCCCGGTGCGGCGGTGTGGATGACGCTGGGGGGACTGTTTGGGATGACGAGTAAGTTTGTTGAATGTACCCTAGGGCAGAAATATCGCGTAATTAAACCCGATGGTACCGTGGCTGGGGGTCCAATGTACTATTTGTCAGCAGGTTTGGCGGAAATGGGACATCAGAACCTGGGGAAGGTATTAGCGGTTATCTTCTCCATTCTCGGCATTGGTGGCGCCTTCGGGGGCGCGAGTATGTTTCAGGCGAACCAATCTTATGCAGCGATAACTATAGTTGTACCCTGGTTTGTGGGGCGCAGTTGGCTTTATGGCTTGATTCTGGTTAGTTTAGTGGGAATGGTGATTATTGGTGGGATTAAACGGATTGGGATGGTGGCGGGTGCAATTGTCCCGGCGATGTGTGTGATTTACTTTGTAGCGGCGCTGTGGATTTTGATCACGAATTTTATGGAAATTCCGGCGGCGATACTGACGATTGTCAACGGCGCATTATCTCCAGAGGCGGTGGAAGGGGGAGTATTTGGCGTGATGATTCAGGGATTACGGCGTTCAGCGTTTTCTAATGAAGCGGGGGTAGGTTCAGCCGCGATCGCACATTCCGCCGCCAGAACCCAAGAACCTGTGCGGGAGGGGATTGTGGCTCTCTTAGAACCGTTTATTGATACAGTAGTGATTTGCAATATGACGGCGTTAGTGATTGTGATTACAGGCGTCTATCGCAATCCCGAATTTAATCAACTCAGTGGCGCGGAAGTCACCTCAGTCGCCTTTGGTACAGCGATTTCCTGGTTTCCCCTGATGCTCGCGATCGCGATTTTCTTTTTTGCCTTCTCGACGATGATTTCCTGGAGTTATTACGGCGAACGCTGTTGGGATTATTTGTTTGGGCAGAACAATTTAATCATCTATAAGATGTTGTTTATATTGGCGGTTTTTACTGGTGCCGTTTTAAGTTCTGGTGTCGTAATTAATTTTAGCGATGGCATGTTAATCGCCATGTCTTTTCCCAATTTACTTGGCGCTTATTTTTTATCCGGTAAAGTGGCAGGAGATTTAGATAAATATATGCGGCAATTAAATAAAGGATTAGTTACAGCGCAATAAGTGTTGATTTTTCATTGTTCATTGTTCATTGTTCATTGGTCTTAAAAATAAGGGCGGGTTTTGTTGTAGGGAAAATGTACTATGGCTCCCCCTGCTCCCCCTGCTCCCCCTGCTCCCCCTGCTCCCCCTGCTCCCCCTGCTCCCCCTGCTCCGGATACTATTTACCTCCGGTGGACTTTAATAATTTCTCCCGCTTTCAGATAGCGTCTTTCCCAGAAAGTTGATCTATCTTCATGACAGGTGTTCTCCCGCGCCATCCCGGATCAAAATCATCCGGTTAGGCGGACGTTGAATTGGTAGGGGTGTGTAGACCCTGAAAATCACACGCTAGAGAGAGAACATCAGTTCTATTGCCGTTATGACCCAGTATCCTATGCGTCGCACTAAAATTATCTGTACCATTGGACCAGCTACCGCCTCACCCGAACGCCTTGAAGCCTTGATTGAAGCCGGGATGGATGTTGCCCGGTTAAACTTTTCCCACGGTTCCCATGAGTTTCACGGGCAGACGATTCAGCAAATCCGGGAAATTAGCAGCCAACATCACAAGCCCCTAGCCCTGCTGCAAGATTTATGCGGACCTAAAATTCGGCTGGGAAAACTGCCTCCCGACGGAATTCAAGTGAACACCGGTGATGAAGTGAGATTTGTGTTAAATGATGAAGGCAACAATCCTGAAGAGATTCCCTTGCCGATTCCCACCCTGTTTGCTATGGTGCGCGTGGGTGAACCGATTTCCATTAATGATGGTCGAGTCAAGCTGATTGTCACGGGACGAGATGCGGATAGTATTCGCGCCTTGGTGAAAATTGGTGGACTCCTTTCCTCTAAAAAGGGCGTCAACTTACCTGAAACGTATTTACCCGTTACCTCAGTAACCGAAAAAGACATGACCGATTTACGTTTTGGGCTGCAATCGGGTATTGACTGGGTGGCGGTGTCTTTTGTGCGAAGCGCCAGTGATTTAGAACCGGTGCGGCGGATGATTGAAGCCGCAGGCGCTAAAACCCGTGTGATTGCCAAGATTGAAAAACGGGAAGCGGTGGAAAACTTGGAGGAAATCCTCCATATTGCTGATGGAATTATGATTGCTCGCGGTGACTTGGGGGTAGAGACGCCGTTGGATAAGGTTCCTTTAATCCAAAAAGAGATTACTCGTCGCTGCAACCAAGCCGGTAAACCTGTGATTACAGCCACCCAGATGCTGGAGTCGATGATCAGTGCCCCTGATCCGACTCGGGCTGAAGCCACGGATGTTGCCAACTCAATTTTAGATGGAACGGATGCGGTTATGCTTTCGGGTGAAACCGCCGTAGGGCAATATCCCATCGCCGCCGTGGAAATGATGAACAATATAGCTATCCAGACGGAAAAAGTGCTAGTAGAAGGATTGGCACAATCGTCTGATTTTCCCAGTTGTAGTATCAGCACCACCGAATCCGTAGCCGAAGCCGCTTGTCATATTGCCAGTCAATTAGGCGCACGGGGAATTATGTGCAACACCTCATCCGGGGGTTCCGCCCGACTGGTGTCTAAATATCGCCCCAAAACCCCGATTATTGCCTTTACGCCAGAAGAAAGTACCTATCGTCAGTTGGCTTTGTCTTGGGGCGTACAACCTTATCTGATTACCCCTGTACACAACGCCGAACAGATGTTAACTAATGTAGTCAATGCCGCCGTGGAGATGGAGTTAGCCGAGTATGGGGACAAGGTGGTGATTACCTCCGGTGTTCCCATTGGGACGCCGGGAACCACGAGTTTGATCAAAGTCCACAAGATTGGACAAGCGATCGCTTAGAATTTGACAATCCCCGCACTTTTAGGGCGGGGATTCTTCGTTCTCTGAACCGTTACTTAAGTTATTTTAACTTTTATTTCTGTATCATAAGTTACAGAATATCCAGCCTTCACAAAAATTTCATACAACAACCCCAAAGACGAGAATTTGGTGAAGATTCTGTAAATAACGTCAGTTAAGCGATCGCTCACCCAGAAGCTTGATTAAGATTTTAGAAGTACCGTAATTACAATTTCTGGTATATAGCTTGACTAAACTGCCGGAAGCACTGTCTATCTGACCCCAGATGGATGTCGTCAACAAAGCTATCAACTATGCTAGCTCCAACGAACCACATTACCAAGAGCCAGATGACACCTTCTACCACAACACCGACAATATCGGTAATAATCCCTGTCTATAACGGTGGTGAAGCGTTTCGTCGTTGTCTTTCCAGTTTAGCGAAAGCCTCACCCCAGCCATCGGAAGTCATTGTCGTCGCTGACGGCGATACTGACGGCTCGTGGCAGTTAGCTCAAGATTTTGGCGCTCAAGTGATTAGAGTTCCTACCTCTGGCGGACCTGCGAAAGCTCGCAACTTAGGCGCTAAGGCAGCGAGCGGTGATATTCTTTTCTTTGTCGATGCCGATGTCGAAGTTCACGACAACACCATAGGTAAAGTAGCGACAACATTTAGTCAGGAATCTGAACTCGCCGCCTTAATCGGCTCCTACGATGATCAGCCGGGGGCGCCGAATTTCTTGTCCCAATACAAAAATTTATTCCATCACTATACCCATCAAACCGGATCAGAAGAAGCCTCTACTTTCTGGGGCGCTTGTGGTGCAATCCGGCGGGATATTTTCTTAGCCGTTGGCGGCTTTGATGAGAGTTATCGTCTCCCTTGTGTGGAAGATATTGAATTAGGCAATAGGTTGAAACGAAACGGGTATCAAATTGGCTTGCGAAAAACGATTCAAGTCAAGCATTTGAAGTGCTGGAGAACCTACTCCCTGCTCAGAGCGGATATATTTTATCGGGCAATCCCTTGGACAGCGATCATATTACGCGATCGCGAAATGGTCAATGACTTAAATCTCAACCTCTCCAACCGCATCAGTGTTGTATTAGTGTATACCTTATTAGCGGCACTCATAGCCGTTTGGTGGTTATCGGCTGCATGGATTGGCGTCGCGGGATTGAGTTTGGCGCTGCTGGCAATTAACGCCTCCGTCTATCAATTCTTTAATCAAAAACGCGGTTTCCTATTTGCGCTAAAAACCGTACCCTGGCACTGGCTGTACTATTTTTATAGCGGATTAGCCTTTGCGATCGGATTAATTCGTCACTACTGGCAAACCTCTCAACCCATGATCCAAACCTGGAAAACATTCCCTTGGGTCAACTTTTTAGCCCTTGAACAACGAATTTTTGCGTCAATTTCTCGTGAATTAGTCGGTGCCTCAATTCTGGTTTCTCTAGTAATCGACAACTCATTTTAACCCCCTACTCATCTAAACCCTAAAAAATCCGGAGGAAAATCCTTGACCCATTATCCAGTTGTCATTATTGGAGGAGGTCCTGCTGGCTTGACGGCAGGTTACGAACTGCTTAAGAAGGGAATTAAACCCATTGTCCTCGAAAAAGCAGATAAAGTGGGTGGAATTTCCCGCACAGAGACATACAAAAACTATCGCTTTGACATTGGCGGTCATCGCTTTTTCACCAAGGTTGGCGAAGTCGATCAGTTTTGGTACGAAATTCTGGAAGACGAATTTATCAAAGTCCCGCGTCTGTCCCGGATTTACTATCAAGGCAAGTTTTACAACTATCCACTCTCTCTGTTTAATACTCTATCAAATCTTGGCATCCTCCAAAGTTTCTTTATTCTGTTAAGTTACTTAAGGGCAAAATTCAGAGCCAGATTCAACCCTAGTCCAGAACCGGAAAGTTTTGAAGAGTGGGTAACGGACCGTTTTGGTCGTCGCCTCTATAGAATCTTCTTTAAAACCTACACCGAGAAAGTGTGGGGAATCCCCTGCACCCAAATTCGCGCCGACTGGGCAGCACAGCGCATTCAAAATATGTCTCTCAAACGAGCGGTAATCAATGCCGTATTCGGAAGCCAAAATGCCAAAAGCTTAATTAAGGAATTTAAGTACCCGGTTTTGGGCCCGGGAATGATGTGGGAACGTTGTCAGGAAAAGCTAGAGAGTCAAGGCGCTCCCGTGCATCTGAATACAACCGTAACTCGCATCGAACGGGAAGGCACTCGGATTAAGAGCATCACGGCAAAACGAGGGGATGAAACGCTGCAATTCACAGGTGATCATTTCATTTCTAGTATGCCCGTGACTGCGCTGCTGCATCGGCTCTACCCCCTGCCCCCTGACCATGTATTGGCAGCCGCAAAGGGGCTCAAGTATCGAGATTTTTTGATTGTGTCCCTGATTGTGAATCAGCCAGAGCTATTTCCCGACAACTGGATTTACATTCATAGCCCAGACTTCAAAGTTGGACGCATTCAAAACTTCAAGAATTGGAGTCCAGCGATGGTGCCTGATCCGAGTAAAACCTGCTTGGGAATGGAATATTTTTGCAGCGAAGGTGATCCGCTTTGGGAATTGTCGGATGTGGAGCTGATTGAGCTAGCGAGTCGTGAGGCGATTGATCTAAATATAGGCGTTAATGAAGGTGATGTTGAAGATGGAGTAGTTATCCGTCAACATAAAGCCTACCCCGTTTATGACGGCGAATACCGAAAGCATCTTCAAGTCATTCAAGAGTATATCCAGACCTTTGAAAATCTGCAAACGGTGGGTCGCAATGGTATGCACCGATACAACAATCAAGACCACTCCATGTTGACAGCGATGCTGGCAGTCAAAAACATTCTCGGAGAAAATCACGATTTGTGGAATGTTAATGTTGAGCGGTCTTACCACGAGGAGTTTACCAGAGAGGAGTCGCCGAAAAAGCCACCGCGACAGCTTGTGACAAAGTAAATGCTGACAGCATGACAAACCCCGTTAGGCTTGTCCCCACTAGCGAGAATGTAAGGGAATACTCATCCCAAGGTATGTTTAGATGAGGATTGAATTTTTATGAGTCATCCCCCAACTACGATTGTTGTTTCTCCGCGTGAGCGTTTTAGCTACACCCAAACATCCTTAGAAAGTATTTATGAACACACCCATATCCCATTCAATCTGGTGTATGTCGATGGTAATTCGCCCAAATTGGTAAGAGATTACTTAGCGACTCAAGCCGCAGAAAAAAATTTGAACTCATTCGTATCAATCACTTTTTAACTCCAAATCAAGCAAGAAATATTGGCTTAGATCGAGTGAAGACAAAGTATGTTGTCTTTGTTGACAATGACGTTGTCGTTTCTCCGGGTTGGTTAAAAGCTTTAGTTCAATGTGCTGAGGAGACTGACGCCGCTATCGTGGGTCCGCTAACTTGTCAGGATGAGCCAATCCATGAAACTATTCACTTTGCCAATGGAGAAGCTCGTATTATTGTTGATGTAAAAGGACGACGGCGACTGCGCGAAAAGATGTGCCGTCAGGGGCAGCGTGTGGCTAAGGTTGCAGCTAAACTCCATCGGACTCAAGCAGAACTTGTTGAGTTTCACTGCATGTTAGTCAACATGAAGGTCTTTCAGGATATGGAACCCTTAGACGAAGGATTTCTCAACACCAAGGAACATGTTGACTTTTGCATGGGAGTTACCAAAGCTGGTGGCTCAATTTATTTTGAACCCACCTCTGTCATTACCTATGTGCCAGGTATTACCTGGAACTGGGCAGACTTGCACTTTTATATGCTGCGCTGGAGTGATGCTTGGGAAAAAGCTAGCTTATCTCACCTAAGGGAAAAATGGAACCTGTCTGAAGATATTTATTTCACTCAAAAGTACAAAGCACTAGGCTGGCGTCGGCGAAACATGATTCTCTCACCGTTATTACATCGTCTAACGTTCGGTTTGGTCAAGAATCGATTGTTAGAGAAAGTACTGATGTATGGCTTATTAACACCAATCGACAAAATTATCAATACCTATCTAACCAATCACTACGCTCACAAATGGCTGCCTCAACCTCAATCTGAACAGAAACTTCAGCATTCCCCGGAGTCAGGAACATCTGAAATATCTCTTAAGAGCAAGATTGATGAAAGTTCTTTTACTGCATGATTATGGTACCGCAACCGGGGGCGCTGAATTGCAAATGCTTTCGCTGCGGCAGGGGCTTCTAGATCGGGGTCATGATGTTCGTCTGTTCTCCAGTCGAGCCATACCTGTTCCGAACAGTAAATTGCTCTCTGAATATCATTGCTTTGGTACAACAAGTTTGCTACAGGTGTTATCCCAGACTGCTAATCCTTCAGCCTATTGGAGTTTACGTCATGCTTTGGCGGAATTTAAACCAGACGTCGTACATGTCCGCATGTTCTTATGGCAATTATCACCCCTAATTTTACCCCTATTAAACGATGTTCCTTGTCTCTACCAAACGGCGGTGTACAAGGCAATTTGCCCATTAGGGACGAAAGTACTACCGGATGGAAGTCCTTGCCTGGATACGGCTGGAAAAGCCTGTTTAAATCATAAATGTCTCACCCCCCAATCTTGGGTGGTATATATGGTACAACGACAGCTTTGGCAGCGTTGGCGGCGGGCGTTCAATCTGGTCGTAGCACTCAGCTACGCCATGAAAGCAAAGTTAGAGGCAGAAGGCATTCAACCTGTAGAAGTGGTTCATAACGGGGTGCCAGAACGACCAATGCGTCCACCGCTTAGTAACCCACCGACAGTTGCTTTTGCAGGGCGATTGGTTCCAGAAAAAGGGGCGAGTGTTTTGCTACAAGCCTTTGCGCGTACTCATTTTCAAGTCCCTCAAGCGCGATTGCTCATTGCAGGTCAAGGGGTTGAGGAAGCGTCTTTGCGAGTCTTAGCTGATCAGTTAGGTATAGCTGAGAGCGTTATTTGGCTGGGACACCTACCACGCCATGAATTGGAACAACAGTTTGATTCGGCTTGGATACAGGTTGTGCCTTCCCTTTGGGCAGAGCCATTTGGTAACGTCACCACAGAAGCGATGATACGGGGAACGGCTGTGGTAGCTAGCGCCGTGGGCGCACAGCCGGAAATTGTCACTGATGGAGAGACAGGCTTTTTAATACCACCCAATAATGTAGATGCCCTAAGTGCTGCCCTAGAGCGCCTACTATTGAACCCAACCTTAGCCGAACGCATGGGACGGATGGGTCGTCAGCAAGCACTTACTCACTTTAGCGAAGACCGACGCACGGAGCGCTTTATAGACATTTACCAACGACTGCGGGTCAGGGAGAGATGTCATGAGTAACCCTTTAGTGAGCATCATTATTCCCACCTACAACCGCTCTCATCTTTTACAGCATGCCGTTAATAGTGCATTGGCACAAACGTTGGCAAATTTTGAGGTTATCGTTATTGATGATGCTTCAAGTGAACCTATTGACCTACCCAGACATCCCCAACTTAGGATTGTAAAACTTCCAGAAAATAGAGGAGGTGCTGCCGCTCGCAATATCGGTGCAAAGGAAGCCCAGGGACAGTGGATTACTTATCTGGACGACGATGACGAATTGCTGCCTAACATAGTGCAGGTATCCCTGGAGGCATTGGCTCAAACAACCCTGCCAAAACCTGTCGCTGTGTTATCTGGATTAGAAGTTGTGGGTGAAGAGGGTCACGTCAAGCAAAGGCGTATTCCTCCGACTCTACCACGAGGTTCCCACTACTGCTTAGAGGAGATCAAGCGGGAGCGGTCTTTTTTCTGTAAACAAACAATGGTGGTCGAACGTGAACTGCTACTGGGCATCGGCGGTTTTGATGAGTCTTTTACCTCCCGCATCCATACGGAGTTGTTCTTAAGACTCAATCCTGCTTGTTCGATCTTAGGTCTGCCAACAGTAACCTATCGACTTTTTGAACATTCAGGTGAGCGAGTTTCCTCAAACCCATTGCTACGTCAGGTAAATTTTAACCGCCTAGTAGCCAAACATAAATCACTCTTTTTGGCGCACCCGAAAATGTTTGCCAATTTCATTTATGAACACGCGCTTATGTCCTATAAGCTGGGTCAGATAGGGGCAGCTTTCAAGAGTGTTGGCTGGGCAATGGGAGTTGAGCCACTGCATACCCTTGCCCGTGTGGCTTCGCCTTTTAAAAGAACAGTTCTCAAAATTGCTTTTAAAAATTACTAACCTGGCTTCATGGCTCCCGATCCTTCAACCTCAAACCAGCACATTAGCACCGATGCCATCAGCAGTGATTTGAAGCGGCGATCGCTACAATCGGGTTTGATTGCATTTGTCGCCCAGCCAGTAAAGCTGGCATTTGGGATCGGCTCGACGGTGGTGCTGGCTCGTCTTTTGACACCAGCAGATTTTGGTTTGCTGGCAATGGTTGCTCCGCTGCTCTCACTGGTAGACAGTTTAGCCAACTTTGGTCTGGAGACGGCTACGGTGCAGCGAGAAAAATTGGATCATCAGCAAGCCAGTGTGATCTTTTGGTTATCGCTGAAGATCAACATTCTGGTGATTGGGTTCATGGTGCTGATGGCTCCTGTTCTGGCAAGATTCTATGGGAAGATGGAGCTAACCGCAATTACTCTGGTTTTAGCAGTGGGTGTTTTAAGTCTGTGTCTATCGTTTCAACACAAATCCCTACTGAAGCGACAGATGCGCTTTGGAGTGCTAACCGCGATTGACATCGGTTCATTAGGTGGGGGAACTGTAACCGCGATCGCAGCGGCTTGGTCAGGTTGGGGTTACTGGGCGCTGGTGTTGCAGGTGGTGATGATGCAGGTCATTCAAGGTATAGCCTGTTGGCTGGCTTGTGGTTGGCGTCCGGCGAGGTATGTGAGCGGTGTAAAACTAGATGCTCACTTACAGGGGATGTTTTCCTATGGGGCACACCTGACGGGGTTCCGGTTTATAACCCGCATCAGCATGCAGCTTGACCGTATTCTGATTGGTTACGTTAGTGGTGCGGGAATGCTAGGTCTTTACGATCTTGCCTACAGGTGGGCATATTTTCCCTTTAATCAAGTCTATCTACCCCTTTTTGATGTAGCGGTATCCAGCTTCAGCCGCGCTCAGAATGACAAAGATCTCTACCGCAGTTATTGCCGCAGGGGGCTGATGCCGATTTTCGCACTTTGTATGCCTGCGCTGGCATTTTTGTTTGTTCAAGCCCGAGAGGTGATTCTCCTGCTGTTAGGAAAGCAATGGTTAGAGGCGATACCTCTGTTCCAACTGTTAGCAATTGCCGTCTTTGTGGGCAGTATGTATCGGGTTACCAAGTGGATTTACGTATCGACAGGTCAAACCCAACGGCAATTTCGCTGGGCTTTGATTCACACGCCCGTTATGATTATTGCTTTAGCGATCGGTATAAAATGGGGAGCTTATGGTGTAGCAATGGGGTATACAGTAGGACTCTGTTTGCTAACCTACCCATCCGTAGCATTCTGTATTCAAACATCGCCTCTATCGCTCGGTGATTTCTTCAGTGCAGTGTGGCGACCTGCTACTGCATCCTTAATCGCCGCCGTAGGACTGTTTTACAGTCATTTTGTCTTGCCAAGTTTCAGTAACTTAATTTTTGAGTTGTTGGTAAGATCTATAGTTTTTGGCGTTATTTATCTGCTTCTGTGGGTTGCCCTTCCAGGCGGTAGGCAATCCACAGCAGAAATTTTAGCAATTCTGCAAAAAATTCGCTCAAAGCAGAATATTTAGATAGAATAATACATTGTAAATATTGGAAAATTTACATATTATATCGGGTAGTCAGTGGTATGTTATTCGCGATCGCTCTTATCACCTCCCTTGTCCCAGCCAGTTTACGTCTTCTCCCATCACCTTGGGATCTATTTTTCAAAGCTGGACAGACTACTATCTGGATGGTAATGCTGATTTTCCTTCTTGCTCAAGCGCGACGTAAAAAACAGATGCAAGTAAGCTGATAAGTCGTTGGAATTTTTCCCCTTATACCAAACTTACTATGAAACAAGAACAGGTTTTCTTTTCGATTATTATTCCCACCTACAATCGTCCAGAACAACTAGCAACTTGTTTGGGCGCGATCGCACATCTTGACTATCCCCGCGATCGCTTCGAGGTGATCGTGGTTGACGATGGTAGCCATACGCCCATTGAACCTGTGGTTGCTCCCTTTCGCCAACAGCTAGATATTACCTTGATTACCCAATCCAACGCCGGTCCAGCAACGGCTAGGAACAAAGGTGCAGTTAAGGCTAAGGGGGAGTTACTCGTCTTTACTGACGATGACTGTACACCCGCTCCCGATTGGCTAAACGCCCTCGCAAATCACTTTACCACATCACCCAACGGCTTAATTGGAGGTCGAGCCATTAATGCGCTTCCAGATAACCTATTTTCAACGGCTAGCCAATTACTGATTGATTACCTGTACAACTACTACAATACCCATCCTAATCAAGCCACCTTCTTCGCCTCCAACAACTTCGCCCTTGCCAAAGAAACGTTTCATCACTTAGGCGGCTTCGACACCACCTTTCCCCTCGCAGCAGGCGAGGATCGGGAATGGTGCGATCGCTGGTTAAACTATGGCTACCGGATGATTTATGCTCCCAAAGCCCAAGTCTATCATGCTCACCACTTGACACTCCGACGCTTCTGGCGACAGCATTTTAATTATGGTCGGGGTGCGTTCCACTTTCACCAACTCCGTGCTAAACGTAACCTAGACAAGATGAAGGTAGAACCGTTCTCCTTTTATTCCAACCTACTGATTTATCCGTTTTCACAGCCTTCTAAACAACCGAGTCTATTACTTGCACTCCTGCTTTTCTTGTCACAGGTAGCCAATGTGGTGGGTTTTTTCTGGGAACAATCGGCTCAAACGGTGAATCTGAACAGTCAAGGCTCAAAAACTGCTTGTAATTAGGACTCTAAGCCCCTACACAAGGGCGGGTTTTGTATCAACGATATCATCAATCGCGACAAGAGATTCCTTAAACCCGCCCCTACTATTTCACGCCTAATAACTGTGCCACAATCGGCAAAACGGCATTGGCGCGATCGCAATCCAATTCCTCCTCCCCTATCCCCCTCCTCTGAACCGAGATTCCCTGTTTCACTCGTTCACCGATTTGTCGTCGTTCAGCCACAGAAAACGTGGCAAAGGTGCGACGCAATAAGGGTAATATCCCCATAAAGGTTTCCCCAGGAAGCTGAGTAATCCAATCATCAATTATCCGCCACAAAGTATAGTCATGCAAGAGTAACAATCCACTCCCCTGCAAAAACCCTTCCATCCAAGCTGCGGCTTGAGGGGGTTCACTGGCTTGAGACAGGGCTAATCCTAACCGACGGGAGGCTTCATTCTGATTAAATACCCCAGCATCCAATAATAATCGACAACTTCGACCCGATACTAACCCATGGAGGTTAGATTGATCTGTCAGTTGCCATAATACCTGTTGCCAGGATTGTTTATACTCAGGATTATTCAAGATTGAAATCCCGTAATTTACTTGTTGGATAAGCTGATCGATATGCCGTGCTGCTTGATCATCTAAAGATGCACAAGCTAAGGGTAAACCTAGACAGATCCGAGTCACCAAGCCATCCACCACTGAGATAATCATCCGAGTATCGGTTTGGCGCACATTGCCATAGCGCAATACCTGCGCCAAGGGGGGTAAAGCTTCCATTAATTGGGCGACATCTCGGTTAAGGGTGGCTTCAGTTTGCAGGCGATGCATCACTTCCGGTAACGCATCAGGTAAGTTTGCACATAAGACGTTTTCGACTAACTGAGTCAGACTGGGTAACGATTGAGCCTGTTGTGCCTGATTCCGGGCATAAGCTGTAGCCGCCGTATCAATCGTCGTCCCCCAAATCCCGGCTTCAATGAGTTTAACCGCAAATTCAGGATGCCATTGAACGCGCCACCCTTCTTTAAATGTACCCTTCCCCCTTGTTGATTGTCGTATCCCCCAAGGAATACCAAGTAAATCCAGACGATGGAGAAGATGCGATCGCGCTAAGTCATTTGTTTTGCGTAAATCCAATTCATACTGTTTCTCGGTAGCATTGGCAGGGAGGCGCAGGCGTTTGATGTGCTGCTGTAAATCCTGTTGTAAGGGAACCATAGGAGTCTGATCAGGAATCTCTCCCAATCGTTCACCCACAATCAGTTGCTCTTGAATTAAACCCATAGGTACATCACTACCAAAACACAGCACCGTTTGCGTCGCTTCATTTAACTCAGACAAACCGGGTAAGCTGCGATCGCGCAATGCTGCCAAAGATTCTGCTAACCGTACCGCTTCAATAATATGGGCAGATGACGCATCTAAATCTTCCTGACGCAATAACCGCGCCACCTTAATCAACCAACGAATCGCGATCGCCGATTGTTGATGGTTAATTGTTGATATGTTTCCTGACGTATCCGTAGGGGCGGGTTTAGAGACTTTCTTCTCACTATTGATTGTAACGTTTGTACATTATCCGCCCTGTCTCAGTGTTGAATCTTCTCCCCCTGCTCCCCCTGCTCCCCCATCCTGATAACAATCCCACAAATGGCTATACCAACCCGGCGATTCAATCCCCGCCCCATAACCACTCTTAAATGCCAGTCGCCCATAAGTCCAAGGTATCCAAGTGGTTTCGACTTTGGTTTTCGCCAATCCCTTAAGCAAAGCATTATCTGCTTTCGCCCCAGGCATATCCACCAAGGCGGGAGCGTGCCATGCGCCACAAACTACGGCGATGCGTTGAAACCCTTCTTTTTGCGCCGCCCGAATCAGTTTCCGCATATAGGCTTCCCGTTGCGCTTCCCTCAGATCATCTCTGGGGGGTATCTCCTGGCGCAAAGCCGTCATTGCTTCTAAAATCGCCTCAAATACGTCCTGACTCTCCTGGCGGTGTTCGACTAACTGTTCCCACCAGCGTTCCCCATCGCTATAGCCGGCGATTCTTGCCAAATAACCCAAGGGATCATCGTGAATTTCATCTCCCCTATCTTCTCGATGGGGATTGGGCGAAGCATTCGCGTTGAGATGTGAATAGAAAACCGATAGATTTGGGCGCGAATGCTTCGCCCCTACGAATACCCCATCTGCCCTATCTCCCAGACGTTCCGGTGGAACGTTTCTACGTTCTTCCCCAGCCAACTGATGCACTAAAGGTAAATCCATAAACCGCACCGGAATCCCTTGAGTTAAGGCATAATCAATCCCTTGCCATTCTGGGGAAAAGATAGCAAAGGGATAATAAACCGCCTGTTGGGGTTGGTCGGGTCGGTACACCAATAATGCCACAGGTGGTTGCATCTGGGGATGGGTAATTAAAGGCAGCATCCCATCCCCATCTGGGGGACCTTCAACTAAGAGGATATCTGGGTTGAGATTTTGCAGGGCATGACGCAGCGATCGCGCACATCCGGGTCCATGATGACGTATGCCAAAGATATGGATGCTCATTTCTCAGTCTGACTCCCCTACATATCGTGTTTTTTTGTCAAATTCACCACAGATGGCGTTGCCAAAATTAGTTCACATTCCTTAACCTAAAATGTATATCAACATCAAACTTAACCCCAAACCTAACCCCCCAGCCCCATTTATACCCCCATTTATACCCCCATTTACGTCATAAGCGATGGTGAAAGCCCTCGTGATTTATCCGAGGGATGAAACCGAGCAATGTGTTTAGTTTAGCAACTTTAGTTGCTTTTCTTTCTAATCTTAGGTATAATAATAATATGAGAAACAGAGTTTGTAGGTGATAACTCTGTACAAATAAAAACCTTCTGAAAAATATTAAATGGTGTAATTG